>CAYGQU010000050.1:0-11179 GCA_964352045.1 uncultured Planctomycetaceae bacterium | reverse complement strand
GCACAGTAGCGAGTGCCGATACAACGGTTGTAAACCATGTTGTTAAGGCCTTCGTCGTCGTGCATCGTTGCGGCGACGGGGCAGACTTCTTCACAAGGTGCCGTCTCGCATTGCTGACAAGCGATTGGTTGGTGGGCAACTTCCGGGTTGATGAAGTTAACCGGGTCGGCTGGATTCGCAGGATTGGCAACACCCTTAAAATAGCGGTCAATACGAATCCAGTGCATTTCGCGGCCACGGTGGACTTGGTCCTTACCAACCACGGGCACGTTGTTTTCAGCCTGACAAGCAACTGAGCAAGCGTTACAGCCGATGCACTTCGTGAGGTCAATCGACATGCCCCACTTGTTTACGGCATCGGGACCCTTTGCAGGATACTGGGGCAAATCCCAGAGTGGCTTGGTCGAGCCATGCGTGCCATCAGGGTAATGAGCCTGCACATCGTGAGCCATGTGCTTCGCGAAGTCTTTGTCCTTGAGATACTTCTCTTGCGATCCGCCACGAATGAGTTCGCCAGTTCGCTTGCCGATGGCTTCGAGCCCACCTTGATCAATTGCATGGTGATCTTGCGTGGTAGCCAGAAGGAAAGACTCGGTCGTCCCTTTGATTTTTACGTCACCCGCAAATCCGGTGTTGCTTGCTTGGCGAAGGGGATAGGCGTCAAAACCAACTGGATCGGCAGGAGCAGGAAGCCATAACGCTTTAATACCATCGGCGTAAAGCCCTTCGGCCGCTTTGCCATCGGCATCAACCAAACCACCAACTCGGCCTGCGGCAGTTCGGCCATAGCCAAGCGCAACGCCAATCGAACCACGGGCTTGTCCTGGCATGACGTAAACTGGCGCTTTGATGGTTGTTTCACCGACAGTTAGCTCAGCAATTTTTCCATGTTCGAGCCGAAGTTCTTCTGCCGTTTGGGGGCTAACTAGTGCTGCATTATCCCAGGTGAGCTTCGTGAGGAAGTCGGGGGTTTCTTGCAGCCAAGCATTGTTCGCCAAGCGGCCATCGAGCGTCGAACTACTAAGCGTAAAGACAACTTCTAGGTCATCACCACTAGGAGGGCTGATCGCCAAACCCTGCGTCGCTAAGGTTACCTCAGCAGGCTTGTAGCTTGTGAAGGATTTTCCTTCCGCATCAACTGCCATACCGTCGTGCAGAAGCTTGTTCCATGAAGCATCGTCAAGCGAACCTCCTCGCTTTTCGATTGCAGCGGCAACCAATTGACGTGGGTCGAGTTGGGTTTCACCGGCTAAAAGCGACAGCAATTCAAGCTTCGAGCGGCCACCAACAATCGGGTTGATCAAGGGTTGCGTAACGCCGACCGAACCATCCCAGGCAATGACGTCGCCCCATTGCTCGAACGGATGCGTCTCGGGCAAACTCCAATGGCATCGTCGTGAGGTTTCGTCATCATACATGCCAAGGCGAATGGCGTTTGGCACTTCTTTAAGCGCCGCGGCAAAAGCAACCTTAGCCGGTGCATCGTAGGCAGGGTTGCCGTCAAGGATCAGCAGCGTATCAACGGCTCCCTTGCCGATCGACTCGGTAAGTTCGCTGATCGTATTAACTTCAACGGAAGGGGTTGGTTGCTCGGTAAAGAGAACCGTCTTGCCCAGATTACCCAGCAGAGAATTGATCTCGTGTGCAATCGCATGGACATTAGCCGGTTGACCTGCACCAACTGCTACAACACTTGTGCCCGAGTAGTGAGCCAAGTCGTCGGCAAGTACTTCGATAAACTGCTCAGGTGTTGGTTCGCCTTCAATCTTGTCACCATGATCGTGCGATTCGCTTTCGACGAGCTTCTTTACCTGATCACGCAGCGAACTAAGCAGCGACCCAATGGCCGATGACTTCACAGGCAAACGGTGGTCAGCAGCTGCACCAGTTGTGGTGAATTGGCTTTCGATCGAATATAGCCGATTCATCTCGCCATCAGGATCACGCTTTTCGGCATAGTCGCGTGCCACCTTCAAGGCGTCAGGTCCCGAACCCAACAGGTCGGCATCGAACGCAGCAATTACGTTCGCTTCGGCTAAGCGATAGTGCGTGCGAAGTGGTTGGCCAAACGCCAATTCGGTGCCGGCGATTTCGTTTTCATTCGATATCGGCGTGTGCGAATAAAATTTTGCGGCCGGGAATTTTGCAGCAACTTTATCCAGGGCGTCGTAAAGCGTGTAGGAATCGAGTGGCGGGGCAAGGATAGCTAGGCCGGCGCCTCCCTTACCCTCAGCACTGCTAAGGGCTTGGATGCGATCGGCAAAAAATGCTTCAAAGTCGCTCCACGCTTTAGCAAACAACTCACGACCATCTCGTAAAATAGGATTTCGTAAGCGGTCAGGATCGTACAACGAAAGCGTTGCCGCTTGCGTCATGCCATCGGAAGAGCCCATGCAAGAAGGATGCTCGGGGTTGCCTTCCACTTTTATCGGACGGCCATCGTAAGAAGTCACCAACAGGTGCTTCGGGCCCCCAGCCCAAGAAACGTTTGTTGCGTAATATTGTGGCTTTCCCGGAACGTAACCGTCGGGGCGATTCGCCATCGGGGCAATCTTTTCAGTTTCCCAACGGCAACCTGTTGCACCAGCTAGCGCAAACGAAGCGCTCATCAGCTGCATCCAACGACGACGCGAAACGCCCTCAGGAAATTCCGAAGCGGCTTGCGGGAACTCACGATGGACAAACTCTTGGAACGAATCGGTTCCTTCGAGTTCTTCGAGACTTCGCCAGTATTGACCAACGTTTGTTCGAGTCGCTACGGCACCTTCACGAGCTTGCGTCGTGTTAATTGATTCAGCGCTAACTCGCGCGGCATCCGATGCATGTCCCTCCGCAGAGGAATCGACGGTTGGAAGTCTGATTTCGATTAGGTTGGTCGGCTGGGTCATCGGCTACGCAGGGGAATGGGTCGCGGCGTTGCAACTAGTTATTAAATCGCTCGGGTTGGCACAACTAACAAGACTTTTACGCTGAAAGGTTTTGCGGTGACATTTTAGCGGTGACAGGTCGAGCAGTTGGTGTTCGGTTTGATGCCATGAGTGTCGATCAGCTCTTGACCAATCTCCTCGGCACTTTTTTCCATGGTCTCTTCGGGGTCCCAATCGAGTTGCGTGATGAACTCTTGGGGGCGGATATTAGGGGCAGGATTACGGTGGCAATCAAGGCACCAGCTCATGCTAAGAGGCTGGTCTTGCTGCACCACTTCCATCTTGTCGATCCGACCATGGCATGAAACGCAGCTAACGCCTCGATTCACGTGGGCCGAGTGATTGAAGTAAACGTAATCAGCCAAGTCATGAATTCGATTCCAACGAACTGGCTCGCCAGTCGTCAGGCTATCCCGAATCGGCTGTAGCTTGACGCTGGTAGCGTGAATCACCGTCTTGGCCATCGTGCCATCAGGATTCGCTTCGGGACTATGGCAGTTACCACAGGTTGCTGTTGGTGGAATCGCTGCGTGGGCTGCTTGATCGACCGTATTGTGACAATAACGGCAGTCCATCTTCAGTTCGCCCGCATGTAGGCGGTGGCTAAACGGTACAGGCTGATCAGGCTGATACCCGGTGTACATCACCTTTGGCATCGTGCCGTAAAACAACAAACTGCCGGCATAGGCACCACCACCTGCGACGCCGGCAAGTACCATGAGGGTGAAGGTGTTAACCCACGGAGGGAATACAAAACGATCCACTTTGTCACGATCCCGATAGGATTAAGGGGGCAGCTATAAAGAGAACCAGCCACAGGAGCTAGCATCTTTAAGTCAAAGGAAAGCACTTACCTGCGGTCTTCGATGAGAAACACCCCCCAAAAATGGTTGGCAAATGGGTGCGCAACGATTCCGCAGGCAGACCTCAAAGAATACCCGGACAACCAAGTAAGCACCACTCGAAAAAGAGTCACACCCCAGCGGGGGGTTTTGTTGCTGTAAGTATTTAGACAGTTTTGGCTTAGGTAAATACGAATTTAAGGTTTAAAGAGCCACCCTGACTTCGCATAACACCCATGTTGACGTTGATCAATTGGTTTGTAGCTATTAGAAAGCATAAACGGAACGGGCTTAGTTTTCGAATTCCAGCTCCAAAAGGGATCAGAGTAAACTCCAGCTGCCCATCAAGAACTCTAGCTATTTAACGTTTGCTTCGTATCTTCCTCAGAGCGTGTAGATTCGCTCTTGCTGCTTCGCCTTGCTGCGGATGATTTTTTAATGATTCAAAGCAGGGAATTGCTTCTTTGAATTTTCCGAGGCGTGTATAGCAGACTCCAAGGTTAAGCCTAGCGTTGGCACCCATGATTTCTGGCTCGAAGCTACAGAGTCGGTCATAGTCTCCACGTTCTGCATGAACAAGAATGGATTCCAATAGACGGGCTGATTCGGCAAACTCATTGGATTGGAATCGCTTAAGCGCCCTTTGCCAGAGTAAGGGAATCGCTGCGGGAAATATATCTTTCGAAATTTTCTCTGCTCTAGCAAACGAAATTGGGAAATCTTCGGGCAACGCGTTACATGCCAACACTTCTTCAAGCAAAAGTGCAATCGAAGGAAAGCGTGCTTCGATCGGATGCTCGCCCGACACCAACTGCTCAGCAGCACGATGTAAAACTTGCATTCCACTTTTATCACCGATTGCAAGTTTCGCTCGGCCTAGCTCCACCAGATAATAAAAGCGATCAGGGCGTTCCTTTAACTCAAGCTCTAGGAGCTGGATGGTTCGGTCCATCTTTCGTGATTTGTAGTCACCCAAATAGCCATAATGCTTTAGGCGTATTGCCGAATCGTAGACAACGCGACTTTCTGCTTTTGCAAGTTCACTTAAGGGAGTAACAAACTGTTGATGAATCCGCCCGATGTAGCGAACCTGTTCGCGACGACGAAAGAGCCGCATGTGCCACATCTCAGATTGCGAGCTTGACTTGGTGCCTTGACCATAAAAATCTTGGCGGAGCAAGTTGTAGGCAAACGCCTCTTCACGCTGCACAAGTTGGCGAACTTCCTCCCGGCTTTCGGGGGCAAGCTCTTCGTCAGCATCCAAGATAAGAACCCACTCGCCATTTGCATGATCAAGGCAGTGGTTATACGCTGCTGAGAAATCGTCTCGCCATGTGAAATAATTGACTTGAGCGCCAGCTTCTTCAGCAATTGTGATGGTTGAGTCAGTCGATCCACTATCAGTAACGATTATTTCATCAACCAAACCTGCCACCGATGCTAGGCATCGGGGCAAGTTTGTCTCTTCGTTTCTGGCTATTACACAAAGACTAAGTTGGGGAGGATCGCTATTCACGTCGCCTTCCACCTGCAGCCAATATGCCCGCCGAGGTTACTAAGAGTGCTAACGCTGTTGGCTCAGGAACGGGAGTAGAAGTGATTGTGCCAACGACGACCCCCGTATTGCCTGGCCCATTGAAGGCAATAAGTGTTGCTGTATCGCCATAATCTTCTTCGAGAAGATCATCGTAGTAAGCTTCGAGTCGAAATAGCTGGCTGCCAGGCTCAACAAGCCCGCGTGAGTCAAACACCGGGGGAGAAGCCATTTGCTGAAGAACGGCAGGTTCGAACACTCTTTGCTCTTCTGGAATGTTATCGACAAACAAAGATGTCCAAACAACTCCGTTGGCTATCGCACCATCGCCGGGAAAAGAAAGAACCAAGTCCGATGTTCCGTCGCCGTTATCGATCGCCCCGGCAAACATAAAACCACTACCTGGGCTAAGCGATGGATCGACATCAAGCGTAAGTGAAGACTCGGTTGTTTTTCCACCCGAAAAAATTCCTGTTGGACCACCAAGCGATCGATTTTCACCAGCAGCAGTAATCGTGAGAGTCGAAGTTGCTCCAAAGAACGTAAGAGAACCTTCCACGGTGATGGTAGCCGTTGCCGTTGTAGCGTAGGTCGTTCCTGCTTCGGCGGAGGTACCACCCCAGGCTGTCATCAAACCAATCGAGAGAGCTGCAATCTTAAGTTTCTTTAATCGAGAATATCTTCTACGGCGAACGATCGACTTGGTAACTTGCTTGCATTTCATTAGGCGACTCCAGTTGTGAGAAACATGTTCGTAAGAGCAAATATGAGAAAAGAATGCTTCGCTTAAACAACCGAGATAAGAAAAAGAAAAGTATCTCTACTAGCTGATCGCTAAACTTTGTTGGTTCAACGAAGCTGCAGCATTATTGCGAACCTGAGCCGAGATTGCAAATTTTCTTTGGAATGCCAGAAAGAGACTAATCAGTTAGCCGACGCTACTTGAGGCTTATCCGCAGAGATTACCAGTAGTCATAGTCGACCACCTTCGGGCGGTCTGCCAAAACGACCTGGTCCACGACGACCGCCTGGTCCCATGCCGCGCTCACCATGTGGACCTCTGCCTCGGCGAGCTCCCCCACCATGTGGTCCGCCCGCAAAATCGCTAGATGGGGTACCTCGATAGTTGCGTGGGATAACGGGCCATGATTCGCTTAGGAAATAAGCGTAAGTCCCTTCGGGGAAATCGGGCATGATACATTCTCGACTACTGCATTTATATGCTAATTGCGATCAGAAGAAAGCATCGACGTTAGTGGAGGTTCGCCAAGGAGCTAATTCCTATCGGCGAAATAGGAAGAATGCCATATCGTCCGGCTTGCTAGGTCTGTCTTCTTCTAGCGTTTGCATACGCACTTGGGTTGCGGCCACGAGTCGGTTGGCCGCTTGCTCGAGCGAACCTAGGCGTATTAGCTCGGCCACCTCGGCTTCGAGAAGATTGTCAAACACCCCATCACTTGCAAGCAGTAAGCTGTCGCGGCCGGCCATCTTGCGGGGCGAGCCAACTTCAAAGTGGGTGCTCGTTGAGCCGACGATATTCGAAACAACGTGCCGCTCTTCATGCTCGATTGCTTCTTGCTCATCAATCATGCCCGCTTCGACCGCATAGCCAACCGGTGAGTGCGAAACGGATTGGTACTTAATTTTCCCTCGACCGCCAACGAGCATTGCTTGAGAATCGCCGGCATGAATCGCCCGGATGTTGTCTTTATCAACCTCAACTACCAGCGCAGTCGTGGCCGAGCCAAGGCCAAGATCTAGGATGGCTTGGTTCGAGTCTTCCAATGCATCAAGAAGATAAGAACGGAGCGATTCTCCTTCGGTAAATCTTTCCAATGCCTCACTTATCTTGTCGATGACAATGGCCGATGCAAGTTCGCCACTTTGCATTCCGCCACAACCGTCGGCAACAACGAGCACGCCCTGCGACTCGCTAAGGGCAAAAATACCAAGCGAATCTTCGTTAACGCTTGGCTTGTCTTGCATTCGACGTGTGTAATAGGCAAGTTTGCCGCCGAGGAAGGGCATGACTTGCACACTTTCCATATCCGTCGCTTTTAGCTGCTCGGCATGGGGGAATTGTTTTTTGCTCATGATGGATCGACGCTTTAGGGCTTCCCTTCCAGTTTTTTCTTACACCAGGGGCAGTAAGACCAGTGCTCTGCCGCAATGCCCCAAGAGCAAGAAGGGCACTTGGCCTTCGAACCCTCAAGCTTCCAAGGATTACGCACTTTTTGCCGACACCAAACGCAGTAGCGCGTAAAGGGCATAAGCAACTTGCGCTGACATGCACGATTCGTGCATTTTGTTCCCTGCTTGTTGCTGTAGCGTTTATCGCTGTATTGCCGTGTTGTCTGTGGCTCGAAACCAGGGCCAAAACAGTATCCGCAGTACAGCCAATCCGCTTTCATGCCACGATGACAGCGTGGGCAGCAATGGGAAAAGGTGGTTTCTCCTTCGTACTTTTTTCGGTCCTTACCACACCAAGGGCAAGCGATCATTGCTTCGGAAACGGGGCCATCGCATTTCTTACAGGCGTGCTTTGCTTCTAATTGCTTGCCATACATGCGACGAAATTCTCGCCAACGAGTCGCTTGCCATGTGCGAGCCGTGTTCGTTCTTTTGGTTGAATTTTTGCTAAGGCTTGCCTTCTTCGCTCCAGGTTTTTCAGGATTTTTAATTCGCGAAAAAGCTGCCAACATACTCGTGGCGTCCGCGTAGCGTTTCTTTGCGTCGAGCTCCATGCTTTTCCGAAGGAGTTCGATCAAATCGGGATGCACTTTACGGCGAAGTTTATCCGAGCCAGGCATAGGCCAACGAAAGGGCCATTCGGGCACCTCACCCGTTAACATTTCGTGAATCACCACACCAATCGAAAACACATCGGAACGAAACGAAGGTTTACCCATTGCTTGTTCCGGTGCGACGTAGCCCAACGTCCCCGAGCCGGTCCCTTGCAACGTGCGTGTTGCAACGCGAGCTATGCCAAAGTCGGTTAATCGGAGCGTATTGTCGGGGAAGAGCAACAAATTATCGGGCTTGAGATCGCAATGAACTATCTTATGTTCGTGAGCACAAGCAACGGCTTCGAGCAATTGCATGCTGTAGTCAATTGCCAGCGTGGTCGAGAACCGACGTTTGAGCCGATCGTGAAGCGTCTCTTTACCAAGGGCCGAGACAACAACGAATTGTCCTTCGATAAAGTCGGCGTACTTTAGAGGTAAGACATTTGGATGATCGAGCGCTGCTGCAAGTCGAACTTCGTGACGAAACATGTCGAGCGCTTCGTTGCTCATCATGTGCGAATGAGGAATCTTTAGCGCGACGCGAATCCCTTCGATCGTGTCACGAGCCTGATAGACCGAGGCAAATCCCCCTTCGCCAATACGTCTTTCAATGACGTATTTGCCAAACCGCTGTCGAGAACGCAGGGCCATTCGAGGGATACCAGGGGGAATTGGACAATGCTCATACTACAGGCTACTCTTCAAAGCATAATGCATTCTACTTCACAAACCCATCGCGCGCAGAGCTTGGCTGACATGAAAAGCAGAAAGTTTTTTACGATTTTTTTCTGGTATTAATAGCTTATCCGCAAGAGTTACTTGCTACCAAATCCTGAGTAGCAGCGAAGTGGGTTTCCACTTAGTAAGGCTCCCTGGAAGGCCGTGGACCATCGCCTCGTGGTCGACCTGTCGGGGGACCAAAACCACGGGGACCTCTTCGTCCACCAGGGCCAATGCCACTCTGACTGCCACGCGGTCCATGCGGACCACCGGCGAAATCCTCCGACGGCGTGCCACGGTAATTACGCGGTATGACGGGCCACGCTTCGCTGAGGAAGTAAGCGTAAGTTCCCTCTGGGAAATCGGGCGTGACACACTCGCGACCGTTGCATTCATCAAGGTCGCCCGAGCCTGCGACAAATTCGTAGTCGGCTACGAACGTACCGTCATAAACGCCACCCGGATGATCACCGCCGGGGCGATCTCCTTCCTTGAGTTGATAGCTTGAAGTCAATTTTTTGATTTCCGAATTGGCATCGTCGGCATAGCTGTAGCCATAGAGAGCATAGATCGGAAACCCGTCAGCAGCCCAGCCGATAAGAGGGGAATGTGTTCCTAACTGTAGCTTCACTTTATCGAGCAAGCCGGTAGGTAAGCCATGGTAATGATACTTGCCGGTTGGCTGCACATGAGCATGCGACATATCAATGCCGAGGGCAATAGTGCCCGACAGGGGCTCATACTGCCAACCAGGGGCTCCGTCATAAAACTCCCCGGCGCCAGGATCAAAAAGAACGCCGTTGATCGCGACGCCAAAGTTGTGCCGCATGGGCGTTATCTCGTTGGCAATTTCAGGGTTGGCAGGGACCTTAAAGGTTTGCTTCTGGACCGAGATTCGATTGGGGTTTCCCCGATTAGGAAATTGCCCGGTCTTATGGTTTGGTATTCCATTCGAAGTAATCACCCGCTGGTCACCGACAACGGAAATACTAACTTCCGTCTCAACATCAGGACTGGAAATCGAAGGCATAAGGTTCAACTCCCCTTTCTCGATAACGCTGTGCATACGAGGGCCACGGGGCTGTGCGATCAAAAAAGTTGCAAGACCCAATACGAGTGTGATTGGAACCACGAATTTAAGGAGGTATTTCATAATTAGATTCCATTGGAAGTTTGCTCTCTGTAAAGCAACTTAACCCATGCAATCGGCTGGGGTATCGGAGAAAAAACCATTCTTGTTTCAAAATCCCTATCCCTCTCCTAGACTCCTACTTTTTGTGGTCAGAATGAACACGCGGGGAGAGGGTTCTTCAACCGGTGTGATCGCTACTCATCAAGCAATCACTAAGGCGCTAATTTCTTGAGTTTCCGCTGCAACGTTCGACGTGGTATGCCAAGCCGTTCGGCTGCACGCGTGATATTACCACCGCAATCGGCAAGTACTTGCTGAATATGATTCCACTCGGCTTCGGCAAGGCTTGGCGTGTGAATTGCTGCCTCTTCGGCGGGGACCGGTGCTTCGGTCGAAGCGAGTACGCCACTACGTCGAAACGCTTCGAGCACCTGATCGGCATCCGCCGGTTTAGTCACATAGTTCTCAGCGCCTGCTTGCATTGCTTCGACCGTGCCGGCAATGCTGCCGTAGCCAGTGAGCATTACTACGCGCGTCTCGGGAGAAATTTTCTTAACTTCCTTAAGTAACTCAAGTCCCGTCATGCCGGGCATCTTCAGATCAAAGACAGCCAGGTGAGGAGGGTGCTGCTTTACAAGTGCGATGGCTTCTGCACCATCGGCTGCGGTCGTCACCTGAAGCCCCCGTGCTGTCATCGCCCGCGACATGCGCTCACGCAAGTATTCATCGTCATCGACGAGCAAGAGCCTACGCGTCGGGACAGCTAAGTTATCGAAAGGTGAGTTACTCATAGCGAAGTAAGCGTATAGGTTTCATTCCAATGGCAAAACGATTGTGGCTATTGTACCACCCGACTCGGGAGATTCTAACCGGAGCGAGCCGCCAAGTCGTTCGATCACACTTGTTGCCAGAAAGAGGCCTAGTCCCATGCCTCGGCCTGGCGACTTCGTCGTAAAGAAGGGTTCGTTCGCTCGTTCAAGAATCTCTTGCGGCATGCCGGGACCTTGATCGGTGATTGTTATTCGAAGCATTTTGGCGAGCTGATCGATGGCAAGAATGATGCGCGTATTCGGATCGACTTCGTCCGTTGCATCAAGTCCGTTTTGCAGAACACCACGTATCGCTTGGGCTAAGGCAATTCGTGGAGCAAACAACTTGAGCCCCTTGGACTCTTCTTGCCAAACTTCTTCGTCTCGTTCGTGGGCAGGAAATTCTTCGAGAATTTCATCGACCAAATC
>CAYGQU010000049.1:4482-11363 GCA_964352045.1 uncultured Planctomycetaceae bacterium | reverse complement strand
ACCGTATTGCCTACCCACAAGAAGATGACAATCGTCAGCAGCGGTGGCAGCAAAGCACCTAACCCACGCAAGACAGCCCGACGAAAGGGATCGGGCTGCACTGGTGGCACAGGAAGTGTTGGGTGCGGTGTTGTCATCGGGTTCCAGGTGGGCGTGGTCGTTGTGACCGTTGTATTCGCGACAATCCAACTTCTTTGCGCAGAAGCAGAGATCCCTCATTCTTCGCAATCGGCCGTTAACAGCAACCCGCCCCAGTCGGGATACCCAAGATTCAAGCAATCTACAAGGGTTAAAGCCTTTCGACACGTTTAGCCGGGACAACCACAATAACCTGTCCAGCACCAGCATGCAGGAGTATTCGGGTCGCTTCGCAAAGTGTTGCCCCTGTGGTAAAGACATCATCAACCAACAATATCCGTTTTCCCCGAATTTGGTTCTCGTGCTGTGCTTTGAATGCCGACCGGACGTTAGCGGCTCGCCGCGTCGGGGCTAGCTCGGTCTGTTTCGTGGTGCGTCGGACTCGTTTAAGGAGCTGACTCGTTCTCAAACCCAACGTTTCAGCCAACCCTTCGGCTATGGCGTCAGGACTGTTGCCGCCACGTAACAAACGGCGAGTCCAATGCGAAGGAATTGGTACCACCACGGTCTTGTCCTTTTGCAACCATACAGCAAAACGATCATGATGATGCCTAGCCGTAAGTGCTCCAAGAGCTCTGGCAGTGGAGAGACCCGCTCTTTGTTTGCTTTTCAAAACCAAATGTCGTAGCAAATCCCGATAGGGCCCTAGGGCAATGGTTTCTTCAAATTTCCATTTCTGCTCACGACAGACCGGGCAATCCTTTGGCAAGGGTCTCCGATGACTTCCGTCGAATGACGGCAAGGGAGCAGCACACCTTTGGCAAGCAGGTAATTCGTTAGCTAGTAAGTCACGCTCACATGCTAAACAGAATCCCTGATGGCTCGCTTCACGCTCGGCAGTAGCCGCACCACAAGCTTGGCACGCGTTAGGAAAGAACAGATCAAGCGCCTGTCGCGTCCCTTGCATGAGGCAAATCCCTAACAACGAGCGTTTGCCTTGCGCATTGTCGATCGGGTCGTCGATGACTGGTTCCTGCTCTGGCATAATATTTATAATAACTAAGAGTTCACGATAACTGCTAGCATCAAGATGATCTTGTGTTGACGCAAAGTTCGGCGAGCTTCAAACTGCCCCGGCTGCTTTGGGGGTTAGCTTCTCTGACGAATTCCCAAGGAATTCCCTTGCCCCCTGTTGCCTTCCTCCGGACGGTTCAATGCGTGTTATCGACCGCTATCTGCTTTGGCAGTTCCTGCAAGTCTTTCTGATTTGTTTTATCAGTTTGGCCGGTCTTTATACGGTCATTGATGCATTTGGTCGGCTTGACGACTTTGGGGGTGGAGGAAAAACGCTTACCGAATCAGCACTTGCAGCTTGCCAGTACTATGGTCTGCAATCGATCAATTTCTTCAACCAGACGAGCGGTATTCTCGCCATGATCGCGGCGATGTTTACCGTCACCTGGATCCAACGACACAACGAAATGACTGCGCTGCTAGCAGCGGGGATTCCGCGTTGGCGAATTCTGAGTCCGGTGCTGATCGCTGCCATCGCAGTAGCATTCATAGCTACGGGGATACGCGAATGGGTAATTCCTACCATGCGTTATGAACTAACGCTCGATTCACAAGACCTAGAGGGTGAGCGTGGCATCGATCTCAAACCACGTTACGATAACGTGAGTGATATCCTGTTAGGAGGCGAAAAAGCGGTTCTGAAAACTTCGACAATTCTGCACCCGAGTTTTGTCATGCCTCCCCGATTTATTCCGCTGTATGGCAAACAGCTTACTGCCGAGAAAGCGCAATACCTTGAACCTTCAGGTGAGCGACCAGCCGGTTATTTGCTCACGGGGGTTAGCCAGCCTGAAAGGGTTGATACGAAGCCCATGCTGGTTACTGCGGGGCAGGTTCCTGTCGTTGTTTCACGCGCCAATGCTGCGTGGCTTGAACCAAACAGCGTATTTGTCGCGAGTGGCGTTTCGTTTGAAATTTTAGCCTCAGGTTCACAGTGGCGAGATCTTGCCTCTACGCCCGAATTGATTCATGAACTGGCTAGCCCCAGTACCGAGCTTGGTCCTGATGTACGCGTTGCGGTCCATTCGAGGCTCTTACAGCCATTCTTAGATGTCACGCTTTTGATGCTTGGGTTGCCATTAGTTGTATCACGTGGCGGCGGTAATCCGTTTGTTGCGATGGGACTCGGTGTGCTGGTTGTCAGTTGCTTTTTCTTAATCTCGCTTGGTGGCCAGGCCTTAGGTTCAGGGGGCTGGATAACCCCTGCCCTGGCCGCTTGGCTGCCGTTGATTGCTTTTGTACCAATAGCAGCAGCACAGAGCGAAGCTCTTAGGCAATAGGTAATTGTCCAGATATTGCTGAATTACGAGGTGATTCGCAACGTTTCCATGTTGAAAGTTCCACGCGTACTAAATTCTTAGTTGCAGCAACGTTTAGCAAGAACGTTTAGCAACGCAGTGTGGCAAGAACTTAATTATGCAAAACGCAAAAAGGCTCCAGGAAACCCGAAAGTTTTCTGGAGCCATGTATCAAATCTCAATACGATCGGATAAGCAACGCTTTAACGGTGCGTAGTTTACCGATGCTTTTCTTCTTAGCGATTATTAGCACGACGGGCTCGCATGCAATATGCGAGGCCAGCTGTGACAAACAACAGAGCGGCACCTGGCTCGGGAACCAACGCAATGCCGGTAACCGTCAAAGCACCTGAGGATAGGGCAAGAGGTGTGCTTTGCCCTTGCGAAACTGCCGGTGCAGTTGCCGTGTAGGACAAGTTCACCATACCATCAAACTCAATTCCTTCAGGTAAATTTTGGCTTACAACCACGGCTTCTGCAGTAAAGAAGAAAACACCGCTGGTGAGCAGCATTTCAACTTTATCAATCTGAAGGTGGAGGTTATGCCCAGCCGAGGTGAACCATTCAAAACCAAAGCCGGTGGTTACGAGTGGCTGCAGACCTGTTCCACCAAGCGGAATAGTTGAAGGAAGTCCCTCAAGGATCATGTCGGCAAACATCCCAATCCCTGGTGTGCTAAAATAGGGCATGATATTGCCGTCCACCTCGATCACGGTCGAAGCAAGTTCATCTGCTTCGGTTGGCTCTTGATTGCCACCCACTTTGGCGCCAGCATCGTAAATCGTGTTGTCTTCTCCTTGGTATTGGATATCGACATCACTTAAGATCATGTTGATTTGTCCAGCCGTTGCACCAACACTTAGTGTTAGCAAGGCAGGTAGAACAAAAGTAAGCCGCTTCCATGTTTTCTTCATTGTCATCTACTTCCTCCGTGTTGAGATAAAGGCCGTTGCGGCCCGTGGTACCTTAATAAGGTGTTCATCGTTTGCACTTCGATCAGTTAAATGTTGTTTAACTCGGAGTCACGTTAGGGGGATTCATGAACGACGTCGACTTTTCGACCCGCGTTGGTGAATTCCTCCGAACGAGCTCCTTGATCCAGCGCTACTATTTTTTAACTTGGCACGCCGGCGGGATCGTTGCTTAGACTGATGAAGGTTTTCACCAGAGCGACGCGTGGGTGCAAAGTTGGTTTCTTCGATCTCTTCAATTCTCTTTTTCATGTTGCAATCGCTTTGCTAAGACGAGGGATCTTCCCTCTAGGCAATTTCCTTGCGAGTGCTTCCTGCGACAGTACTCCTAGTCTCTTTCGTAAACAGCAATCTGCAAACGACTTTAAGTCAACGTAACGTTGCCTTGATCACAAACCTAAAACCAGATCACTGGATTGAAGTTGGCAAGATAGGACGAAGCCCCATCTTGTTGGCGACGCCGATTGCTTCTTTATAAAGATCGTTTAACCCCTCCTTGAGATCGGCATCGGGCAAATAGAGCCAACTGCCAATTTTTCGTGCCCAAAGTTCGCCAGCAGGAGAAGACTCCTCCTCGCAAACGATCAACAACGAATTTGTTTCAGCTGTGTACTTCACAGCAAATTTACGAAACGTTTCCTTTTGCTTCTCTGGCATCGTGCCGAGATCAATTATCGCTAGTTGGGTTTGCCATCGTTCTTGTAAACGAAGCGCTTCACCCACTGAATTTGCTTTGAGCGGACGCCAACCACTTTTGGTTGCCGCTTCGCTCATCGCCTGCATTCGCTGTTTATAAAACGACAGCAGCAAACAAGTCCATGGCAATGTTTCTTGCTGAGGCAAAACCCTATCAGCCGGCTTGCTAGCAGAGGCAGCACGCGAACTAGTAACCTTCGCATACTCTGCTTCATCGACATCACGTGCGTGGAAGACTCTCATCGAGGCTCTCCCCAATCAAACAAAGGACAAAATAGTTTCGATACGGTTCCAAAGTCACCAGTCAACAGACAAGGGAATTTACAAGCCGAGATCAGTTGGAAATCCTCTTCGTGCTGGCAGTGCTAGCTCACCACGACATTTTTCGACGACGTCGGCGGTGCAAACCGTTGACCGATTGTGGCGACTTGCCACGACGTGTTGTTGGCGTGTTACGTCGGTTTGCACTGTTGGCGGCTGTGCGAACACGGCGTGGTGCGTTTTCTTTGCCATAGCTGTCGTAAGCGTGATCGTAATTGTTCTCATTACTCATCTGACTTCTCCCCTAATGTGAAAAGTAAATCTGTCCCCGAGATAGCAGCACCTTCGAGACTCTCGAAAGCTGACCACTGCTACTCGACAAACCACTAAAGCGATTCGCATGCCATTACTTTGTGGTTGAACGAAGAATTCGTTTTAGCTCTATAGAACAAGGGTCTTTGCGACGCAGACCCCTGAGTTCGGTAGCTTTTCGATGGGAGGTCAAAATCACAAATCTTGTGAAGCTTTTGCATGCTAGCTTTGAGAATGCCAGCAAATCACGGAGCTAAACACGGATTCACCGATCTAGTGAATCAGCACCAGAGTAAGGAGATCGACAAATAACCAAACTTGCCGATACGACCCGACATGCTAGAGCGTTTTATAGGAGTCGTTTCCGAAATAAACCCGCAAACGATTGCATCTGCACACGGTGAAGTTGGCGTTGGTTTCAATGAAAAGCCATGTGCCATGAGTCCATAATGCCATGAACCAAATAGCCATGCGTTCTAGAAGGCATAGAGAGTAGCCTAAGCAAGCAATAAGAGAGATCGCTAGTTGGCGATAAAAACCTCCAAAATCCCAGTGGCTATAAGCTGAGGACGTAAGAGGATCGCTTATACCGGAAGACTTAGCCCTTCTCTTCCTCTTCAGTCTGAGCGATCAGACGTGTCATGGTATTAGGATGAACTCCCAATAACTTGGCAGCGCGCCCCTTGTGGCCACCTGTGGTTCGCAAAGCTTGGCGGAGTGCCATGCCGCGTAAACGGCTCAGATCGGTACATGGCAGAGCTTTGTCGCATTCCGTGCCTAGCTTCGCCATTGGCAGTTCAGGCACCGTATCAAGAACATAGCCTTGTTCGATCACATGTGAAAGTTGACGCAAATTGCCCGGCCAGGCGTATTCGCAGAAATCACGGATTTCGTTAGGTGATGGATTCCAACGTACACGACCATATTTTGCCGCAAAACGGTCTGAAAAGAATTCAACAAAAGAGGGGATATCTTCTCGTCTTTCGCGCAAAGCAGGGACTTTAAGCTCGACCATGTTAAGTCGATAATAAAGATCTTCACGGAATCGACCCTCAGCCACTTCCTTTTCCAGATCACGGTTCGTAGCCGCTAGAACTTGGACATTGATTGGCTGGGGATGAGCCGCCCCGACCGGGGTGACTTCGCTTTGCTGTAAAACACGAAGCAGTTTTGGCTGTAACTCAAGCGGCATTTCGCCTACTTCGTCGAGAAAGACAATGCCCCCTTCAGCCGCACGGAATACACCTAAACTGCTACCAGCAGCACCGGTGAACGATCCTTTTTCGTGGCCAAAGAGTTGGCTCTCGGCGAGCGTTGCCGTAAGTGCAGCGCAGTTAACAGGAACAAAGGGAGCTTCTCTTCGCGATCCGAGTTCGTGGAGTGTTTTTGCCCACAGCTCTTTGCCAGTTCCCGTTTCGCCCGTTACCAAGACGGTGCATTGCACCTCAGCCGCTTTTTCAGCGTGACGAGCGATCTTGCGAATGTTCGGGCTGTTGCCTAGCAGCCACGCACTTGCCTCCGACGCTGGCCGCGAAGCAAGTTCTTCGATGTTTGGTTTATGTCCCGATGTCATGTTCCAGTGATGCCCTATCGAGAGCGCCACGAGCCCTTTCCCTTCTTGGAAAGGATGCCTCAACGGTAGCCTGTCCCACCACTCGGACTTCATCCAAATGAAACCGATGTTGGTTGGTAAAGCTAATGTTAAGTGCTACTCACGAGCGCTCCACGATTTAGTCTCGTTAGAGACCATGTAATGTTACTCAAGTCGCTTAATCAATGCGGGATATGAAAGAGCTGGAACCTTGCTCCTTCTTACTGTCAGACCTTCTCTGTCTAAGTATTCATGATAATCAGTGCTTACAAATAGCTCAACAAATCTTGTTAGGTAAGTATGCCCAAATTGGGAAAAAAATATAGTTGTAACGATTGCAGCCAAAACGACTTTTTTGCCGTATAAGTAGGGAAAAAGTGCTTTTCGGCGCCATGCAATGCACCTATTTACACTACATTAAGATGACATTAAACCGCTAGCTTAGCGTTATGCCGCACCTTTTAAGGTGACCAGCTCGTCAGAGAGTGCTACAACCCGCAGGCCTAGCTCTAGTGCGTGATGGGCAAATTCGTCCTGGTCAAGCAGAATCGTCTTGCCTGCCTCGACTACCAGGGTGTTTGCTCCCGCTTTTGCCATCGT
>CAYGQU010000049.1:0-4472 GCA_964352045.1 uncultured Planctomycetaceae bacterium | reverse complement strand
CGAATGACTTCTGATTCGTCAATGATGATGGTCTTGTTGGCTTCAACGGACAATACTTTTGCGCCAGTCTTCTTCATCGTTTGCAAAGTCCCCAAGCCGATCGTTGGCACATCGAATCGCATATCTTGTGAAGGTTTTGCAACTTTCACAACCATAAATTGTCCCTTCCGGCAAAGCAAACCCGCGCGTTCGATGCACAGATCGGTTCCTTCGATCGCCTCGATTGCCAGGACGGCTCGATCTTTCACGCAAACGCTTTGCCCGACGTCGAGGCGGCCCATTTCCCGAGCCAACTCCCAACCGAAGCGGGCATCGGCTAGCTCGGCTTGGCTAAGTGGCTTGCCTGCCACGGTCCCTTCCGAAATCAACAAACGGGGTTCGTAATCCGTTGCCGGCTCGATGGTGATCCCCCCCTTCGCAAAGGCATCGACATAGGTACCCAAAATCGTATCGTCTTTTCGGTCTTGCTGATGTCCTAAGAATAAGGGAGCAAAAGTTTTTACGAACGTCAGGTCAGGAACGTATCGCAACGCAATCCAAGGACGATACAGATCAACTTTATGGAATTTTCCTGCCATTACGGCGCGAGTAACTCCCTTTCGTTGAAAATGCCGAATCGCTGTGCCAAGTTTTGCGGCACCAATCCAACGAAAGTCATCAGCCACTTCACGCAACGACTCGTCGGCATGATGGCGAATTGCCAGGCAGCAAACTTTGTGACCATGTCTTTGAATCGCCTCGGCGACAATTCGAGGGTAATTTCCCCAAGCGGCAAGCATTCCGATCGTTGTCGGTTCTGTTGGCAAGCTAAGTTTTTCAGCAAGAAGATTCGACGAATGATCGGTACTCGAAGTCATGGAGGGGCTCGAGTGAATATCGGAAAGGTTCATTTAATTCGTATCACGCTGCTTAGGATCACGCAGCACGGTCGTTGGCTGTTTCGCTTGCCGAGTTATTTTTTGTGTCGTTGGAAGTTGATTCTTCCTTCTCTTTCAACAAACGATCTAGCTGCTGACGCATCTTTTTGAATTCTTTACGCATTTGGGGCAACTTCGAAACCGAAGCAATTTGCAATTTCTGCTCGCGTTGCGGCGTTGCCGGTATACCGAGCATGACTTCACCCTCTGCAACATTGTTAGCAACGCCTGACATACCTGAAATGATAGCACCCGTTCCAACGTGAACGTGGTCTCGCATGCCGACTTGACCTGCCATCACAACATAGTCACCTGTCGATGAACTTCCTCCGATGCCAACCTGAGCACAGAGAAGATTGTGTTTTCCTATCTGACAGTTGTGCCCTATCTGTACGGAATTATCAATTTTTGTTCCTTCGCCAATTAGGGTTGGCCCATAAACACCTCGGTCAACCGCTGTGTTAGCACCGATCTCGACGCGATCGCCTAGCTCGACGGTTCCCAGTTGCGGAACCATTTTGTGACGACCATCGACTTGACGGTACCCAAACCCGTCAGCACCAAGGACAACCCCCGAATGGAGTCGGCAATTTTTTCCTAGGATGGTTCCCCAATAAAGCGTGACATTCGCAGCTATCCATGACGCTTCACCGATTTGGCAATCCGACTCGATTACGCTATTGGCACCTATTACCGTCCCATCGCCGATGATGGTGTTCGCTTCAACCACAGCATTGGGACCAATCGTCAGGTTATCACCTAGCTTAGCAGTCGGATCGATTGTTGCGCTGGGGTGAATACCTGCTCCACGACGCTCGGGTGGCTTTCGGAATTGCAGAACAACTTTCTCGAACGCTTCATGAGGGTTCTCGACTAGTATCGCTGGCAAAGCCATTTCAGGCGAATCGCATGGTAAAATAACAGCCGAGGCTTGTGTCGCTTCCAGATTCCGTACGTTCTCGATTTTATCGAGCATCGTGATGGTACCTGATCTGGCATTGTCGATTGGCCAAGCGTTATTGATAAGTAAATCGGCTTCGCCTCGAAGCTCTCCGCCTACAAGCTCAGCGAGCTTGGCAAGCGTAATCGCATTGGTATTGAGCATGATATTGGTGCTTTCTTTGGCTAGCTCCTACAGAAGAGCCCTCCCTGACTCCTCACCGAAAAGTTAGTCGGAGGAGACTAGCGCGGAGCGGACTTTAGGCATGGAAACGCGTTCGTGGCAAGGGCAACACCCCTCGAATTTTCAGTCCAAAAATTTCCCCCTCCTCCGCAGGGGGAGGATTAAGGAGGTGGCAAAGCGGGTACACGAATACTAGTACCTGCTTCAAAACACGCTCACCTAACCCCCTCTCTCTATAGAAGGGGGGAAATAGAGACTACTGCAAACTCTTATTGTTAAACAACTTACACACTTATGTCGAAACGCACTTCAATTAATAGCCGACTGCTCCAGACGATTTGCTTCGACCAGTGCTAGTGCTTCTTCCAGATGCTTTTGCAAACGATCAAATTGACGACGGTCTCCTCCTCGATCAGGATGCACTTCCTTCACTTTTTGCCGATAGGCTGCTAGCACTTCTTCACGATTGCATGGCATCGTTAAATCAAGAGATTGAAGGCATTCGGGCCGCTCGCCAATCCATTCGGCTTGATGGATCCAAGTGGGTGTTGTGCGATAGTATGATTTCACCACCGCAATCGCTCGTCGAAAGGATCGCAAGTGGGCACGATAGTCAGCCACCATAAAAAACCAACCCAACAGGGGCATACCGATCGCTAGCACGAGAAACACCAGCATGGCAAAGCTGTCGATGGGGTCTGGCACAACGCGGAGATCCTTAGGAAGTGTCTAATAAGTAGCGATTAGACCAATTCAAAAATCCCCTCCCTCGAAAACGGGGGTGGGGGATATGTAACGGATGCTTTTTTTGACACGCTCTGAGAAAGCTCAATAAAAGAATTGATCTCGTCGGAATATAACGAATCAAAACCATATTGGCGATGTTTCCTTCGCCAATTACGCAGCGCCCAGATTCACTTCCATGCTCTCGCCGAAATAATGCTTACGCGCTTCGGGATTATTAAGCACTTCCTTTGGTCGCCCATGACAGAGGACTTGCCCTGCTTTTACTACATAGCTTCTATCAGTGATTTCAAGCGTTTCACGCACTTGGTGGTCGGTAATCAGAATCGAGATGCCGCTGCTTCGCAAATCGCGGATGATGTCTTGGATGCTGTCGATCGTCACTGGGTCGATCCCGGTGAAAGGTTCATCGAGCAGAATGATTTTTGGGTTCGATACCAAACAACGGGCGATTTCAAGGCGGCGTCTTTCGCCACCTGAAAGGGACATCGCTTTGCTTCGGCGGAGTTTGGTAATGCCGAACTGCTCAAGCAGTTCTTCACAACGTGCTCGTCGTGTGCGTCGGTCGATGCCCAGCATTTCCATCACCCCCAACAAATTTTGCTGGACCGAGAGCTTACGGAAAACGCTTGATTCTTGGGCTAAGTAGCCCATTCCGCCATCACGGGCTCGCCGGTACATGGGCCAGTTGGTTACGTCCTTGCCACCAAGCCAAACCGAGCCAGCGTCGGGATCCACCATACCGCAAGTCATACGGAACGAAGTCGTTTTGCCTGCTCCGTTGGGCCCGAGTAGCCCGACGATTTCACCCGCTTCGACTTCAAACTCGACGCCATCCACGACACGACGGTTGCCGTACGATTTGACTAAACCTTTGGCTTCTAGCAGGGGCATGGCGTCCTCCATGACGCATTCAGTAGGTAGCTTTACTAACAGGTTTTGTTAGAGATAACACGAAGCCAAGTTTTAGGCACTACCAGCCTAAGGCAAGAGGTTAGAGAATTACCCTGATGCTAGCAGTGAATGCCAGCTGCTGGTTCAACGAACAATGCGCATATCGGAAAAATTAGGCCAGAATGGGACCCGTTTTTGGGTGAAAGGGACCGAGTACCAAGCATGAGGCCAATAAACGCAAAGCGCCTCGCCTACCAGAAGGTGCCGTTCTAAGTAGGGACCCCCCGGCTTGCCCGAGCCAGGATTACTACCACCGGTCCATAGCCGAGCGTCGAGACTTGCTGCACTGTTATCGCCCATGACGAAAAACTGATCGTCCCCAATTTCAAAATCAGCAAATTTACGATCCGCAAAGTTTGTCCATAGCTCAGGATCAACGGTTATGTTCGATAAGGTTCGTACCATTCCTCGCCGAGTTCCGTTCATCTTCTGTAGATCGTAGTCCGTAACAAAAGCGACTTGATCACTGACCCGATCCCAGCGTTCGGCCAAGTAATAGATATCACGCCAAACTTGCATTCGATCAACTTCGATCGAACCACCCGAGATGCCAATGCCAAGCGGAGCTAAGTCACCTGCATCTAGCTCACTGGTACGAGGCAGTAAAGCAGATCTCTCTGGCTGGGTTTTGGCTGCATCGTACATGCCGTCGATACGAACAAGCTTCTGATCGATCCAGAGATGAAGTTGGTCATCGACATTGGCAAAGCGAAACGCATGGGTTCCTTTGCCAC
>CAYGQU010000048.1:0-11367 GCA_964352045.1 uncultured Planctomycetaceae bacterium | reverse complement strand
ACGAAGCCGCCATTAGGATGTCAGCCGTTGCCGTCATTTGACCGGTATTTGCGTCATCTGACAGGCATTTGATGTCGACACCCTAGGAAAAGTCGGGCCAACAGGATTCGAACCTGCGACCTTTTGACCCCCAGTCAAACGCGCTACCAGACTGCGCCATGGCCCGAAATAGAAAACTAAGATCCTTTACTACAATTCGCGTCTTAGTATCATTTGAATCTTGAAGTGGTGCTTTGAACTATCGTTGCTAGCGCTGAATTCCCTGGGGGAGAGTTCAGCTGTTCGTTTTCAGCTACTCAAGAGGTCGTAGCATAGCTTATCCTTCGCTCAAGTGGAAGGCGTGCCATGGAAAGCATTTTCCGAACCACCAAGGGGATTACGGGTGGGGCATTTGGTCAGAATGACCAATTGATCCTCGCAAACAGCGAATCGTCCAAATCAAATTCTTCGCCACTCTTCTCAAATTCAATTTGCCGATTGAAGAGATAGCCTAATTCGTAAGAAATCTTCTTCCGCTTAGAAGTAGCGTGCTCGTAACCGATTAAAAGACCGTATCTAGATAGGTTCAGCGTGTCGGTCATGCCAGTGGTTCGCTGTACGGCCCAAGCCCCGCCGCCGAGGTCGCCTCCTACATAAAGAATCCGCTTCTCGTTTGCGTGAAAGCCAGGAAGTTTCCATGCAATTTTTGGCCTCGGGAATGTTAGCTCGTAACGGACCCAGTCGTGGTCGATCGTCACGCCAATAATAGGTATCACGGGAATGTCATCACGGTTTAGAGCCGCGACGCCAAAGACCCATTGTACAGTCGGTGACTGTGTATAGACTCCCATCAAAAAACCACTGGTCCGAAAAGCATCGTCCGTGTCGAGACTGTAGTCATCACCATACACGCCCAAGTTGAGAATGGCCGTAATCATCCAGCGTGGATTGATCGTTTGAAAAGTAGCAAAACTCATTTGCAGCTCATGTAATCGGGCCGGCACATCGGTCACTGTTGGCCCATCGAGCAACTGCAAACCATAGCTGTGCGTCACCAACAGGGGGCCACCGATAAAAGGCATTGGCATCCCAAGCTTAACACCAAGATTTACATTCGACTGGGCAAGACTATCTTCTTCTAACTGGGGAACCCATTCGGCTTGCAGAGTGATACCTTGTAATAAACTGCGGTCGGCGGCGTTATTCGATCCATAGCTTTGTGAAACCGAAGCGTTGGGCCCATCCGACAACAGGACCGAGTTCTTTGATGAAGCGATATTGTTTGTATTCTGAGCCAGCCGGACGCGATCATCTCCGAAAATATCATAGCCTACATCGTTGCCTGGTGATGCAACTGACTCTCCATAAACGGCAGTTTCGCGATAGATGGCTTCTCCCTCGAATTGCTTAGCTTTGGCGTTCGGCTGGGGACCGACAAACTGAGCTTTTGCCATGACATGCCCAAGGCAAAAGAGAATGCCAAAAGCACCCAGTTGAACAAGTTTCAGCATCTTACGACGTTTCTTTTGGGAGGCAATGTAGCGTTGCATTTCGAGTCATTAAAAGGTTCGCCATGAGAAGTCAAAACGCATTTAAGTTAATTCATCGACAAGGAAATAAGCTAAGGCGTTTACTAAATCCACTTTGTTGTTGTTAACTTAATAGCCCAAACCGATTCGGAACATGACGGCGTCATCGGGCTTAAATCGACTTGGATCATTGGTATCGCCGAAGAGAATTTCACGGTCGAAGGCGTAGCCAACTTCGGCATGACCTCGAAATTGTGTCGGCGTCTGCCACTCGAGTCCCATGCTGATGCGAATGTCGTTGTAGTCAATTCGGTCACCAGTACCAGCACGGTCGATGGTCCACGACCCACCGCCATACTCCCCACCAACATACCACCACCAGTCGGCACCACCGGCTGTGCTGAGGGTTCGGCGTATTTTGGGGTTGGGAAAGACCATGTACAAATCCCACTCTGGGGTAGGTCGCCAGCGGACGCCACCGGCAGGCAACGTCTTAACTCGAAGTCGGTCAAGGTACACGACGCCAAACAATAGCTCGAATTGCGGTGCCATGGTCACGACGCCCAATGCGCGGCCAAGGTATCTCATCGAATCTGAATTCAATTCATCAAAATCAGTCCAAACTCCAGTGCGAAAACCAAGCTCGGCGCCAAGGCTAGGATTGAAGCGCGGATACCAAGCAAAATCAACATAAGCATCGTAAACCTGCGCTGGCAGGTCGGGACCACGCGGTATCCCGGCGGGATCTCCCTCAGGCCCACCTAGCCAATTGAAGGCAAAGCCTGGTGAAACCAGAAGCGGGTCATCGATCGTCCCTGCGATGGGAAATGCCAAAGTTGAAGCAATCTCGAGTCGGTTCACCTCGAAAGCATCGGCCGAGTTGTCACCCAATAGCAACGTATGCTCGCCACGGATGCGTGAGACCAATCGACGCCAAGTTGTTGTCGTTCCGTCGGATTGCTCAAAACCATAAGTTCCTGCTTGCCACCCCAAAGGATTCCCTTCGGACATGAAGCCATTGGAAGCAGGCGGCGCATTGTAGGAATAAGCTGGCGCGCCGCTTACCATTGGCGAGCCATAAGGCGAGCTACTCAAGGAGGGAGCCGTGTAATTGGGAGAGCCGTAAACGGGGGTTCCTGAACTCAATGGTTGAGCATAAGCGGGGCTCACCAGCTGAGGTGCTGTGTAATTGTAAGGCAAAGCTGCCGGAGGAACTCCACCTGCGTTAGCAGCGGTTCCGTAGGGGTTGAAAGTTGGGGCCGATACACCGGGTGTATAAACGGGCGAGGCTGGTAAGTTACCCGCTGGATTACCCCAAGCGGGAGTCGAACTAGCGTAGTTTGGAGTCGAAAAATTCGAAGGGCTACTTGCTGGAATCTGAACCCTCTGTGCAGTAACTTGATCGACTGCAAGCAAAGAGACCCCAGCAGCTAGCACCCACAAAAAGGGGTACCAACACCCCCAAGTATTTGGTTTTTGCTTCTTGCTATTCGCTACGACCACGCCATATCTCCAGTGATTGGAAACCGAGGCGTTAATTAGCAACAACAGTTGCAAGGGTCAAGACGAACTCATGCCAATTTAAGAAGCAAGAAACTCAACTGGTTGTGATAGAACCAACCACTTGCTCCTAGTTGTCGTAGTATGCCGATTGATTCTAAGAGTCGCAGGTATCAAAGTCCTTCAGCGCATAAAAAAACTGCCACGAGTCCAAGAATTGTGATTCTTGAAAACCGTGGCAGCTTGTGTGGGATCGTGCCCCGGCTAACGAATGCTAGCATGCAATAAAAAATTTAACGAGCCGAGGAGCCCCAGCCCGTGGCACCAATCTGGTGAGACGAACTGCGTTTGGCAACAGGTTTAGCCGCGGTCGTGCTTTGGCCATTGTTTGCTTCTGCTGGGGTTCGATGAACCGCATTCCATACAGGAGCCGGATTTCGGCTGGTCAAGCGATCTTGTGGCTTGAATAAAGGGGGTGCCTGAAAATACGCTTCATCACCATCTAATAAGCTAGGAGCCTCGAAAGAATCGACTTCAGAATCAAGCTCAGGTTTATTCGACTCGAATAGGCTTCGTTCCCCAGCTGGATTTTCCGAAGGGCCGAGTGCGGGTTGTGGTTCGTAGGTCGGACGCGATGCGGGCTCATCACTGTAAACCGATGTCGAGGGGCTACAGTTGGTGCAACTTGAGCTTGAACTACTGTAGTAAGCTGCCTGGGTCGTACCACAGCAGCTATCACATGTACCACAGGGGTTACAGGTGCTACAACTCGTTACTGGCGAAAGTACTACAGGTCGAGATACGGTTTGTACAACCGGGCCATAAGTGACCGGGTAGGTAGGTCGATATGCGACAGTCCGGGGTGCGTAGCCAACCGTGTAGGGGCTCGCAGCCGGAGCGTAGCCAGCTGTATAGGGTGTGCCATACATTGGCTGCGTTACGGCACCAAATAGGTTGCGTGTAAAGTTGATCGCGTACTTGCCCGGATACCAACCATCGTAATAGGTGGTTTGGTAAACTGCCGGAGCCGCCGTTTGAACGGGCGCGTATCCTACGGTATACGGTGTCGAGCAGCATTGACCATCAGCTACGCTAGGCAGCGAGAAGACCAAGGCAAGAGTAAAAGCAAACAGTGTCGTAATAGCAAAACGCATCGTGCCGACCTTTTGAAGTCTGGGAACAAAATCTCTTACTATATATCTAACTCGCAGTCCCCCCCTAAGACAAGCAATTGCTTGAGAGGAATCTCAAAATGGCAGCAAATACCGGTTAGGTCATACGGGATAAAGCGGCTAGTTATGTTGAATATAGGCATCATGCCCTGATGCGAGCCAATTTAGGCACCCGAGCGAGGCCTCGATCGAGGCAAAATGGAGCCAATTTAGCCACTACGACTCATCCTGACAGCACTGGACAGCACTGGAAACAGAACTGAAAATCACAGAAAACCCATTGCAAGCAATTCGAGTGGAATTCCATTGAATACCCAATCAACGTGTTACTGATTGCAAAGATGAGACAACCACAGTCAGTATTACGTTGCCAATTGGCTATTGGTTCGGCGTGTCAATTCTTTGCGAGCACTTACGGCGTTCTTCATGCAGTCCATAAAGTTCAAACCAGAACTCTCGTAAGTTATGGTTAACTTTTTCCAGAACAGGCAAGGCGTCGTGCCAACTGACGAGAGGATTAGCCTCGTGCGCCAGTAAACGATCAAACATTTTTCTCACTTGCCTATGATTCGCAGAAAGGGCTACGAGCGTCGGTAGACGCCATGGCCAAAGAATGGCTTCCTCGTGCAATGTCACAACGACCTTGGCGCGACGACGATAGCAAAACCATAAGAGACGCTGTCGGGCAAAAAAGCCAAGCCTTTCAAATCCTTCTAAAAAACAAATAGAACGTTGCGAATCATCTCTTCCTATTCGTTTCAAGACATCATCGTATTGAAACTTGGAATCCTTAGAGCAATGGACCCAAGTTACTGTTCGACCTTGTTCGGCTAGTGCCGCTTCGATCGCATGCAAGAGAGTTGATTTGCCACTTCCATGTTGGCCGACGATGGCTCCCCAGCCATTTGTAAGTTCTAATCGTTGCAGAGTATTATCAACTGATTCACTCTCGAAATCGACATAACCTATTCTTCCCGGTGCTGTCCAACAAGTTGAGAAGGGATTGGTATAACGACTTGGTGGTAGCTCTTGATTCGACGGGCCCAAGAAGGCTGGTTCATAACGGAGCTTTGCAACCATCATGCTTCGTCTCTCGTAGCGGATTCGATTGGCTCTTCGGTTGCTACCAACCAGAAGGGTGCCTCAACAACTCTCGGCCTTGCTCGCTTGAAAAATCCTTTGAGCCGCGCAGCCCAACAAACCTTGACGATCTTCCCATCATAGCTAAAGGGACTTGCCGGCAAGATCGACACGAACCGGCAATTATCGGCGTGTTTCTTCCAATCGATCCGTTCATGGCGTTCAAAGTGATGGACGCAGAAATCTTCTTCACCCTGTCCAGCGGTATACCAAAGAAGACTTAATTCGACTGCTTGCAGGTCCACGCTTTTCCAATTTGCAAGATCGTATTGACCCTCCATCAAATCACCAGGCAAATACCGGCGTGACCCACGGTCGAACCATAATTCTGCTTCTGCAATTGGAATATCTTCCTTCATACGACAACCTCCGGTCCGCTTATGTCAGTTAATTTCCTTTGGTTTTGGCTTAGCAGGGCTGGATTCAATGGCCACATTCGCGGGTAAACACAAAGCCTATAGCTTCGCCTCAAATCAGGCCGCCGTGGCGCACCGACCGCAACCTCGATAAACCAACGTACTTCGTTGTGTGGTGATGAAAAAGAAAGAGGACCTGCGTTGGGAACTTGAATGTCGAATTCACGCCTAAACGGCTCACCCGGCTGGACCGAGACGCTTCGTTCTTGCAGGAGTTGATCACGATAAACTTCGGCAATAGCGGTTCGGCTATCGGTTCCCTGACGATAAGTCGCCACTTCTTCGCATACCAAGGAGATCGTCAAAGCCCGGGCTCGCAAACTTCCTGACTGCAACATTACACCACGGCAGCTTGTGCCAGGGCGTAGCGGATGCTCTGAGATTTCAAGTCGAGTTACCCCTACGCCACCGATACTTCTTGCATCTCTCCAAAGAGAGTAAGTAAGCCAGCCACCAATTGCAGCCAATGGAGCCACCGCCAAGGCAGCCAAACCGACACTACCCCCAACCGGAAAATAACTTGCTGCTAAGTGATAAACAAAAAGGGCAGCCAAGGCATTCCACAAGGCGCAAACAATGGCCATACCCAAAATACGCATTCCCTGTGAACCATCCATCGGCAAACGATAGGCAAGCTCGACGCCAGGACTCTCGTCGACCGTGTCGGCAGGAGGCAATGCTGAAGCAACCGTCGGGCGAGTAGGCAGCACTTCCAGCAATTGCAAATCAACCCCTTGATGCAACATCGACGAACGTCGTTCGGGCGAGGTCCGCGTACTGACCAGTGCGCGGATAAGGCCAATCACGCCGGCAATGATTAACGAAAGAGGCATCGTCAAAACAAGGTAAGGGAGCCAACTCCCCTTTACGCTAAGCAAAACTCGATCAGGATTCGTCGGCTGATTGGGATCGAACCAGCAGGCTCGCTTTTCCCCTTTTTTGAATCGTGTTAATGATTGCTCTGCCTCACGAAAGCTTGGACCATCGCGACCAACGCCATGCCTTGTCCATACTGACACCAATTGACCATCGGCTAACTCAAATTCTATCCTAAGTTCAGGGCAGTATTCTTTTTCGGCAAGGCCAGGTCTTTCGGAGACACGCCTATCTTTTACGACACACTCGGTTTGCTCAAAGTTTGTAGCCGACCGAATTAAACGCCATTCAGGAATTAAAACATCGTAAAAAATCCACCACGCGATGACCAATCCGACACCGATGAACATCAATTGGTAGAGAATCTCCTCAATGCGTGCGCGACGCTGAGAGCCGGTACGACGACTACCACGTTTTTTTAGCAGCAGAGGAAAACGGAGGGCCATGACAGCTTAGTCAAATTTCATTTTGGGTAGGTTACTTGAAGCAAGGCAGTTCGTAGTCTGGCTATTAGCATTCTAGCTACCAACTGAACCAGCTGCCCACCCTAACACGCAAAAGTTGACGACAGAATCTAGAACAACTTTCAAAATAGTGCCGAAACAATATCTTGGATTTCAGAATCCCTGCCTGGCCAGGGCAGGGCAGTCAAAGGGAACTCGACAAAATCGCCTCATTGCGATTTACTAATAGCTGTCAGGCAATCATGTCCTACCTATCCCAACTTAATGGCAATCATATATGTCTAGCACTTTCGTTATCTTCGGCGCTTCGGGCGACCTTACGAGTCGAAAACTTATCCCCGCACTTTACAACCTGCAGCGCAAGGGAAGATTGCCCGAAGGCTCGAGAGTCGTCGGTTTCAGCCGGACTGAGTTTTCCGACAAAGAATGGCAAGCCTCTTTGCGAGAAACAACAGAAAAGTTTGTCGGTGATTTGTTTGACATCAAAACCTGGGATGAATTTGCTAAACGCATCTACTATCAACCAGGCGATATTGGCACACCCGAAGACTTTAACAAGTTGAGTAATCGGCTTGATGAATTGGAAAACACCTCACCTAGTGACACTCCAATTAGTCGCGTTTATTATCTTTCAACCGCACCGAGATTTTATGGGCCAGCCGTCCAGCAACTAGGCAATAGTGGCTTAGCCGATGAAACCAATGGTCCCCGACGTGTTGTAATTGAGAAGCCATTTGGTACTGATCTTGAATCCGCCAGAGAACTCAATAAGACCGTCCATGGTTCGTTTGAAGAGCAGCAAGTTTATCGAATCGATCACTACCTGGGTAAAGAGACGGTTCAAAACTTAATGGTTCTTCGATTTGCGAACGCTATCTTTGAGCCAATTTGGAATCGCAATTACATTGATCACGTTCAAATTACGGTTGCCGAGGAAGTGGAAGTTGGCAAAAGGGGTGGGTATTACGATTCGGCTGGTGTGGTAAGGGACATGTTCCAAAACCATTTACTGCAACTGCTGATGGTCACCGCCATGGAACCACCCGCCAAGTACGCAGCCGATCCGGTCCGAGACGAAAAGGTGAAGGTGCTGCAAGCAGTCAGGGCAAAATCAAAAGAAGACATTGTCATCGACACCGTACGAGGCCAATATCGCGGCTATCTCGACAGCCCCGGGGTTGATAAAAAAAGCCGCACCAGCACTTTTGCTGCCATCAAGCTTGGTATTGATAATTGGCGTTGGCAAGGGGTTCCTTTCTATCTGCGAAGCGGTAAAGCCATGAGCTGTCGGACGACGCAAATCGTTATCCAATTCCGGCAGCCGCCGCACATGCTATTCGACAGTGGCCCCAAAAACATCTCGGGAGCAAACCGACTGGTTATCCAAGTGCAGCCTGCCGAGGGGATGCAGCTTCACTTCCAGACCAAAGTCCCCGATGCGGGCATGAAGATGCGACAAACCGACCTCGACTTCAACTACCAAGAAGAATTCCGAGGCCAAATGCCCGAAGCCTACGAACGGCTTCTTCTTGATGCGCTCGAAGGAGACGCTAGCCTGTTTGCCCGAGCAGACGAAGTGGAAGCGGCCTGGAACATCTGTGATCCGATCTTAAATCACTGGCGTGAGCATGATACGCCTAAACTCAATACTTATGAGCCGATGCTTTGGGGCCCCACCGAATGTACCGACTGGATGGCAGAGCAAAACCGCGAGTGGTTTGACACATGCCCTGTGTTGCATTGAACCCTCGTCTTGCATTCTTTAAGAATTTATTACGAAAGTAACTTGCGATGTTTACTGGCTTGGTCCAAAGTCTTGCGACGGTCGTTGCCGTTGTTCCCGAAGGTCCCGGTGTAAGGCTGGAAGTTCGCGAACCCTCGTTTGCCATGCAAGCCTCCATTGGAGACAGCATTTGTGTCAACGGATGTTGCTTAACGGTTGTGGAAATTTCAGCCGAAGTTGTTTCTTTTCAGGCAGGGAGTGAAACCCTCAATCGGACCAATCTGGGTAAACTCAAATCAGGCGATCGGGTTAATCTCGAACGCTCGCTCACGGCAGGCGATCAACTCGGTGGGCACTATGTTACAGGCCATATCGACACGCTGGGCGTTGTCGAGGCACGAGAGGAAGAAGCGGATTGGGCTAAATTTTGGATCCATGTCCCTGCCGCGCAGATTCGTCAGATGGCTAGCAAGGGATCGGTAGCCATTGATGGAGTCAGCTTAACCTTAGTCGATGTCGAGGATCTCCCCGCCACTGACGACGCACCAGCAGCAGGCCGCTTCAGCGTCGCACTCATACCGCATACGCTTGCCGCCACGACCATTGGTCGAAGACATGCGGGAGACCAAGTGAATATCGAAACCGATGTTTTGGCAAAATACGTCGAACGGCAGCTAGCCTTGCGTTAGACAATTGAATTTTTACCGGTAACGCAAAGAGGCCCCACAGCAACAGCTAGCGGGGCCTCTTCTTAACCTTGGTAAGTATTTACTTTTTTGCGTTGAGATGATCAGTGATGATCCCAATGCCCTGTGTTATGGTAATCGTAATGGCCAGGCTGGTAGTCAAAGTGGTTGCCGTGCCATCTTAGTTGGGGAGCATGGTAGTCGTAATGGCCCGTGTTTTGCCAAGTCGAGCCACAACCACCTCCCCAGCCACCCCAACCATGATTGAAGTTGCCATGGTTGCCGTTGTAGCCTACATGGTGGAACCCGTGAGGATTCCCTAAATCAACATGAACATTGCCCGATTGGAGATGCAGTCCACCAAAGCCGCGAGCTTCTGCTTCATTTGAATTGAGGGTGACGCCGAGGGCCAAAGCAACGGCAGCAGCTAGAAGAAACTTGTTCATAGCAGAGATCCTTGAATTGTGATTGGGAGGGAACATTGCCAGCTTCTCAGCGGCGTTGATATCACTTAAAGCAGCCGACATGCCAAAACCCTCCACAAAACACCTAAGCCATTCAAAACATTAAACTTACCGCATAAACATGAATCGCTTCTGGCATTGCATCCGCCGATTAAGAGGATCAGCATGACATCTACGCTGTCAGATTGACCGCACCACCAAGGGGATTCAGCCAAGGGGATTCAGCATTTTAGCGAACGATAAACCGATGGAGACAATCCACCAAAGATACTGTCGTATCGAAAAGCAGCTTGATTAGCCCTAGGACTTGCTATGCAAGACCTGCATAAGAAAAGACCTGTACAAGAAAAACAAAGGTCTGCAATTGAAGGAGAAGTGGACAGAGGGGGGTTCGAACCCCCGACACCAGGATTTTCAGTCCTGTGCTCTACCAACTGAGCTATCTGTCCGACCGAACTATGATCTTAGCCTCAATTTGGCTGCTGTAAACCGGCCCTACCAAGGCCATGGTCAGTTCTTACTCGATAAGGGCACGATTATCCGGTCTGGAACGCATTGTCGGCTCAATTTGGCTTATCTCTAGCCCATCGGCGAGAATCAATCGGCTAACACGAACTGTAGGCCAATTTCGTAAAAAGTAAGATAGGGCTTACATCGCGTAATTCGGCAAGGCAAACGGATTTCTTGGGATGTTAGCTGGGTAGCATACCAAGTAATCGCCAAGTACTTTGAACTTACCGAGCGGGTATGAAGCAGCCTCATTCCCCCCTCAGAAATGTCACGCATTGATAACTTGAACGGCTCGCTGAGAGCTTTCCAATTAGCGTCGGTTTCAACGGCTGTGGCAATCTTAAAGCACGATGCACGCTGCTGCCCCCTCCTTAATGCTTTGCTTTCTGGCAAGGCAATTTTGTCCAAATCTCCCTCACTTTTTGCCAGGCGAGCTATAAAATCTCGCGCCGCTTTCGGCGGTAAAGATAAGTTAGAAACATCATCAAAAAGTGGGCTAAGTCGGTCGGCGTAGATTTCGGTTGTTTCGCTTAGTGACTTTTCAATCTCGCATAAAATTTCTGAAACGGTTTTCTTTTTCTCCACCTCGCAAGGACTGCCCAGTACCGTTGAGAGTACATCTAGAGCTAGCCGATCATATTGTACCGGCTTATGAAAAATGCGTTTGACCCCTCGGTTCATTAAATCAAAAGCAATGCGATCATCACGAACCCCTGTAAGCACCATCAGCTTCGGAGGGGATTTCATTTTGAGCAAATCATTACAGAGCGCAAATCCATGGCGATTGGGCATTCGCAGGTCGGCCAGGACCCCATCAAACATCTCCTTATTTGCCATTGCATAAGCTTCGTATCCATCACTTGCTTCTTTGCATTCGAGCCCCAAACGTCGCAATGCCCGGCAGGTAA
>CAYGQU010000047.1:0-11384 GCA_964352045.1 uncultured Planctomycetaceae bacterium | reverse complement strand
GACAAAAGCTTGTTTGTTAAGACTGCGCCACATTTCACCGGCACCCATCCGCCAATGTTTAGTAGCCAGTTTAAGGAATCCGCCATAAGTGAGGGACTCAGCCAAATCGCCGAAATTCAATGTCAACTTCCCATAGCCTTCTCGAGCAAAGGCCAGAACGGCATTGGGTCCGCACTCGACGTCGCCATTGATCATGCGGGTAAAGTGAACTCCTAAGAAGGGAAACGCGGGGTCGGGCGTCGGGTAGATTAAGTTATTGACAAGCGACTTTGCTTCCTTGCGCAGCTTGAAATACTCGCCACGGAAAGGGATGATTTGTGAAGTGAGCTTTGCACCAGAAAGTTTGGCAACGCGATCACTCTGTAACCCAGCGCAGTTTACTGCTAAGGAAGTTGAGAATTCGCCCGCTGTGGTTTCGATAACAACGGCGTCGTTCATTGAACGAATAGCGGTAGCCTTTGCGCCGGTGATGACTTGGCCTCCTTGCTCCTGGATAAGGACAGCAAGTTTTTCGGCAACAGCAATGTAATTGACAATCCCTGATTCAGGCACATGAATGGCGGCAATGCCCCTCGCATGTGGCTCCAGCTCAGCTAACCTCTCTTTGCTGATTTTTTCACAAATTACACCATTTGCTCTTCCACGTTCGAAGATTGTATCGAGGGCCGGCAGATCGGTTTTTTCGACGGCAACGATGACTTTGCCACAGAGTTCAAAAGGAATGCTGTATTGTTCGCAAAACTCTTCCATCGCGAGTTTGCCTAGCCGACAGTTTTCTGCCTTGAGTGATCCTGGTTTGTAGTAAATTCCCGAATGGAGCACGCCCGAATTATGTCCCGTTTGATGAAGTGAAACAGCCGACTCTTTTTCGAGTACTGTTACACTTTTCGAGGGGTTACGTTGTAAGAATTGATAGCCAGTAGCTAGGCCAACGATGCCCCCTCCAATGACGATGAGATCTGATTTTTGTTGGTGCATAATAGCAAGTGGGGTAAAGGCGACTGGAGTCAAAATGATTCCGTATCAAGTTTTAGCATAACTTCTCAGACGCCTTGGTGCTGCTATTAGTTGCGCACCAGTCGCATTGTTTTGCTACAGGAGACAGGCTTTATACGACCTATTTACCAAGCTTACTACGAACACTTTCGATTTTGCTTCGCAAGCGTCCTCCTGGACCGCGGCGATAGTCAATTTTTGCCGAACAAGTTACCCGCTCATGATCGAAGGCAAGCAAAGTAATGCATTGTTCTACCACGCTAAGCACTTCTTGGAGTTCCCCTTCGATGATGGTTCCCATGGAATGTAACTCGTAGGCAAGCCCGCTTTTTTCGATTAGCGAAACGCAACGCGCTACCTCGCTGCTAACGCTTACGCCAGTTCCCATCGGAACGACGCTCAGTTCGAGTAATACCATGCGCAAAAAACTCCCTGTTTATTACATGTTTTTTACGACAGCACTGCTAGCGTTGCCGTATGAGAAAACGAATTAGCCCTAATTCATGCATTCTATAGGACAAAACCCTTAAGAGCGACCAGCTTGTGATTTGTTCTGAATGCTTGTACGGATAGACAGTCGATCAAGGTTGGGGTGTTCGATAGCCGATGTAAGCTGTACTTTCCGCATCTTCGTGTCAGTTGCTGCTAACCACCCCGCTGTCAAAAAACCTTGGCAATTGGTTAGTTACAGCTTGCCAAGCTCACCTGATCCCCTATGCAGTAATGCCCAGCAAGACCCAAAACTTGGCTGCTAGATTTACGTTTGTTCTGACATGGTTCGCTGCTGCGCTATTGATCAGTGCTGGAGTCGATGCACAGCAGGCAATAGATCCCTTCTTACTGGGTGAACAACTCGCCTCGCAATCGAATGATCAGATTCGTCTGGCTAGCGCTGTTAACGAGACGGCTTATGCTTCGGACCAAGAGGCTTCTGTTGCAGAGCATCAAAATATCGGACTCGCATCGTATGCTACGAGCTATGCCATGCCTCCATCAGCATGGCGTTGGGAACTTTTGCCTGATGGTTTGATCTATCGTTCGTATCAAGCCGGTCCACGTGAGTCGCGGATTTCGCTTCATGCGATGTCTAATACCAATACAGTAACAGGAACCGAATCACTTTGGGATGCCACAGTTGGTGGTCGTAGCGGGGTGCTTCGCCTTGGGAATGGTGATCCTACCGATCCACGCGGTTGGCAGCTTGATATCGAAGGAGGGGCAATCGTTCGCCTTAACTTAGACGAAGATCGCGATCTTGATGCTTCTGACTTTCGATTTGGAGTTCCCCTCACCTATACCGAAGATGGTAAAGTCCATTACAAATTTGGTTACTACCATCTTAGCTCGCACTTGGGTGATGAATTGATCGCCCGAACCGGTGTCAACAATCGGATCAACTACGTCCGCGATGCCATCATTTTTGGTACGTCCTATAACCCCAATGAATGCTTACGGCTGTATGGTGAGATCGCTTATGCGTTCTTTACTGCAGGAGGTGCCGAGCCTTGGGAAATTCAATTCGGAGCCGAGTATTCACAGCCAGGGCCAACTGGTTTTCAAGGGACTCCCTTCGTTGCCACCAATGCCCATTTACGCGAAGAAGTTGATTTCAGCGGTGATTGGACTTTTCAGACAGGCTGGCTGTGGCGTGGCTTATCGGGCAGCACTTTCCGAATGGGACTACATTACATGAATGGTAAGAGTACCCAGTATCAGTTCTTCAATAAAAATGAAGAGCAAATTGGCTTCGGCATTTGGTACGACTTCTAACCGATTCGGCTGATTGATTTTCTGGCAAAAGAGGCTGTAGTAGCTCGCACAGGGGTATCACAAAGTGGGTAGGCTTTTACAATCGGGGCTACTTCCGCTTGATGTCCTCCTAATCCCGCTAATAAGTCACGCCTGTGGTCCGCATCTTAACAATAGAATCAACGTGTGACGAAACTGCCGCGGCGGTTGTCGATGATCAGCTACAAGTGCTCGGTTCAGTTGTTGCCTCGCAACACGATTTACACCAACGGTTTGGGGGCGTGGTCCCTGAAATCGCTTCTCGGGCACATGTCGAACGGATTCTTCCTGTCCTTGACGAAACGCTCAAGCAAGCTGATTTGAAGCTGGGTGATTTGGATGCGATTGCTGTCGCCAATACGCCTGGCTTGGCGGGTTCTCTCCTGGTGGGTTTATCAGCCGCCAAAGCACTGAGCCTCTCGACAGGTTTGCCTTTGATTTCGGTCAACCACTTGCAAGCACATATCTATGCCTGCCGCATTGCGAGTGGCGAAGAGGTTTTTCCTTGTATCGGCTTGATCGTTAGCGGTGGGCACTCGAATCTTTATCGCTGTGATGGACCGACCGAATTTGCTCCGTTAGGAGGCACGATCGACGACGCCGCGGGCGAGGCGTTTGACAAAGTCGCTAGCCTATTAGGATTGCCGTATCCGGGCGGACCTTCAGTATCCAAGGCGGCAGAGCAAGGCGATCCTGCTGCAATTCGTTTTCCAAGACCCTTGCTCGACGATCCGAACCGATTGGCATTTAGCTTTAGCGGACTCAAAACGGCAGTCCGATACCGCTTGATTGGTCCTGGCAAGCGATCGGAGTCGCAGGCCACGCCCCCTTCGTCGCAAGAGATTGCCAACATTGCAGCTGCATTTCAAGAGGCGGTGGTTGATTGCCTGATTGGCAAAGCAGAGCTCGCGCTCAAGCAAAGTGGATTCGAAACCCTATGTGTTGGTGGCGGCGTTGCCGCAAATGGTCGGCTACGCGAACGCCTTACCGAATCGGCTAATCAACAAGGATATCGACTCCACATTCCACCGATGTCGCTATGCACAGACAATGCGGTAATGGGTGCCATAGCGATCGAACGTTATCGGGCAGGAAAATTTGAAGACCTGTCGCTCGAAGCCTACCCGGGACAAGAGCGTGTTGATGCCTAAAAAAGAGATTCCTAAAAAGCTGCGAGCACAAATATAAACGGCGTCGAACCTGGTGAGTTCGACGCCGTTTTGATTTCAGTCTCAGCAAATCATTTAGTTGCGCAATTGGCAACTAGGGCAATAGGGCCGTGCCGTGGATTTACTTTGCGAAGGGTAGCTATAAACCTGGTTGGTTGGGTAGCTATAAGCTTCGCTGGCTGATCGAGCATCTGTCACGGGCTTGGAAACGCGGTGTGATAACAGACCCGCATTGCGGTTCCCTTTCTTAAAGCGTTCAAGCGTAGACTTCCAGTTACCTTCGGTAATGGGTCCCGACATTCGATTCAAAACCACGTTACCCGAGCGATCAATTATGGCAACGTGTGGGAAACTCTCGACGCGAAAACCTTCGGCCATTTGCTTGCCATATTCGGTCGAGGCGTCGATGTGACATAGTTCGTAATTACTAAGTGCGTTGCCGTTCTTTAACAGCTCAGGCTTAATACGACGTGTTTTGTCGGTGGGGTCATCAAACACAACGAGTAAGGGACGTTCGTCATGGCGGCTTTGCTCAACGGCTTCACTGTAGTTTGCTTGCCATGCCAATTCGGGAGTTGCTTCGGGTGTCGCGGAAGTTGTTAGAACTGCGGCAAACGAAACAAGAATCCAATTCAAAAGCATCTTGCTGCTCCTATACGCTAGTCTGATCACACCTAAAGCTTGCCTGCCAATACAAACGTGTGAATGCAAATCAACGCTGGGGGGCTCGGTCAAGTCAACTGCAACGCGCAGTGAAATATCTTGAGCCGAGTAACGGGAAGGGAAATTTGGCAGGAAATGGATGCTTGAAATCGGGAGAACTTACGCTCTTCCGAAATCAAATCAATCTTTATTACCAACGACATTAGCGGTCGGGAGGAATGCAACAAGGGGGCAAGGTGCGTCTGTCTGTCGCGGTTGGTTGAATGGGTAACTTACTAGGCTCTTGCGTTTAACCACATCAAACGAGTTAACTCTCTATAAAAAAACAACTTATAGAGGTTTGATAGCGTGAGATCAGAATGAATATTAGAATAAAAAAAACTAAAAAAATCAGTTTTGTTGGCCCCCCGAAAACGATTTTACTGCGGGTGACCGGTCTACTTGACAACAGAATAAAAAAACTAATTAGGTTGCGCCCAGAGTGAGCGTTACCTGCTGCTGTTTTCCCTCTCTTAAGATGGTAAACGTTACGCGATCATTTGGTTTGAATTCATCCATGATGCGAATGAACTCTTCATGTGTTTGCACTGGTTTGCCATTGATTGCTAAGAGAGAATCAGCATAGTCTTTATCAATACTGACCTCACGATAGACAACCGCTCCGCGTCGGTAGTTTCGTACAACTTCTCGAAATCCTCTTAAGCCTGCTCGCTCGGCAGGACCATCGGGGCTAAGCCTAGCGAGTCGCAATCCACGGTTTGTTTCGTTGAGCATCACAATGCCATGATAAGCACGAATGACTTTTCCATGCTCAATCAGTTCGGGGACAAATCGACGAATGCGATTAATGGGAATAGCGAATCCGATTCCTGAGTTTTGTCCCACTGAGCTACGGATAGCAACACACATGCCAATCATTTCGGCCGAACTATTGAGCAACGGTCCTCCCGAATTGCCAGGGTTCATTGCCGCGTCGGTCTGGACCATGCCGGTCATGGCTCGGCCTTCTACGCGGCTCGGAAGCGACCGATTAAGATTCGATACGATACCAGTCGTGAGGGTTCCACCTAGTCCAAAAGGATTTCCGAGTACATAGGCTTTTTGTCCGACGCTAATTGAATCACTTCGCCCGATGGGGATCGGCGCAAGCTCATTAACAGGAGCGTCAATCTTTAGAACTGCGATGTCGTATTCAGCATCGGCGCCAACGAGTTTAGCTATGTAAGTTTTGTTGTTGGCGAACGTGACAGTGATTTCATTTGCATCTTCCACCACATGATAGTTCGTGATGATATGCCCTTGGCGATCAAGCACAGCGCCGGAGCCAGCTCCTTCGCTTTCGCCCCCGACGGGTAAACCAAACACGGAATCGTACCTAACCATGCTGGTTGTAATGCTCACGACGCTTGCGTTAGCTGTTTGATAAACCCGCATGTTAGCGAGTTCTTCAGGCGTTAATTGTGCTGCACTATGGGCCGACGCTTGCTTCTGCGATGCAGTCACATTTTTAGGTGTTACGGAGTTGGGAGAAGTAGTGGTTTGCGCCTCGACGGGTGGATTCAACCCAATTACCCAAGCGGAGAAAAAAAATAATGCTGTCGAAACGGCAAGAACCAGTGTGGATGGTTTATTCATTGGGAAATGAAGGGGGGTAAAGGTTAGCAAGAATCAAGATCTGTTTCGTATTGGACCAAGATATTGAACAGCATGCTTTACGAACCAAACGTAAATATCGTTCGCGCTGAAGCGACTATATTTATGAGCAAAAATTGCCGCCATAGCTTAACAAGGCAGAATTTATAATTCAAATGCCCAAAGGTTGCCAAGCAGAAAGATCGCTGTCACAGCAACTAATAGAGTTAAAGGTCCGCCAACTCGCATGTAGTCACGCGGTTGATAACCGCCTGGTCCCATGACCATGAGGTTGGTTTGGTAACCAATTGGCGTTGCAAAGCTTAGTGAGGCGGCAACGGCAACGGCTAGGATAAATGGGCGAGGGTTCAACCCTGCAGCGGCAGCAATGCCAATTCCAAGTGGAATCATCATCGACGCCACTGCAGCGTTGGTAATCAATTCTGTCAGCATCATAGTGGTTAGATAAGTTGCAGCTAACAAGATCCACGGAAGTATCGCATCGTTTGTACTAAGGTTACTTGCGGTAGATACCAATACATTAGCAAGCCAATCAGCGGCACCACTCTCGGTCATCGCTTCACCAAGCCCCATGGCAGCCGCTATGGTGATTAAAACTTGTAAGTCGATTGCCGATCGAGCTTGGCTCGTGGTGAGGCATCTGGTTGCGATCATCAATAACACGATGGAAAGAGCAGCCATCGGCTGAATCTTACTTTGCAACCAACTTGGCGTCATGTCTGGAAAGAAAGCGCTGGCAAGCGTCGCCGTGATAAGCCAAATGATAAGCAAAGCAAACAAACTACCCGCGATCAGGGCCCGATCATGCCGCCGAGCTGTCGAGCCCCCGACTTGGCTTACCAGATAGAACTCGCGATTATTCCGATGCGCTTCGACGAAACTTGATTTGGTTTGAAGTAATAGCGTATCGCCAGCTACTAAGCGAATGTTACCAATCTTAGTTTCAAGACGCTCACCACCGCGATGTACCGCTACGATCGCAGCATTGTAACGCTGGCGAAAATTTGCTTCGCGAACCGTACGACCAATAAGGGGCGAACTATTCGAGAGGACTGCTTCAGCAAGATGTCGGCTACTACGTTCGGCCGGAGTCGATTCGTAAGTCATATCAACAGCCGGAACGAGTCCAGGAATCCGCTCCAAATCGGCAATCGTATCGACCACGCCGCTGAATATCATTCGGTCATGTGATGAGATGACATTACTGGGCGTAACAGGCGTTATTACTTCATCGCCCCGAGAGATTTCGATCAGGAAAAGTCCCGGCAAATTACGCAAACCTGCACGCTCAACCGTTTGACCAATCATCGGGCAATTTGGCTGAACAAGCATTTCGACCAAGTACTCACGACGACGGTCGCCAAAGTCGCTAAGCATATCAATTCGATTTGGCAAAAGCTTTGGCGCGATTGTCAGTATATAAACAACTCCCAGAATGGCTACCGGAAGCCCTATCCAGGTGATTTCGAGCAAACCGATTTCCCCGAGCTGAGACTGAAATGGCTCGGCATACGACTCGACGTTGCCGTCGGCTAACTTCGCATTACAGACCAAGGTCGTACTCGTACCGATAACGGTTATCACACCTCCCAAGATCGTCAGGTAGCTAAGTGGAATCAGCATTCGCGAAGGAGAAACATTCCGTTTGTGGCACCAGTCGATTACGACCGGAGCGAGCATCGCGACCAAAGGCGTATTGAGTACAACAGCCGAAACAGGGGATACAAGCGACAAACGAGCGAGCGCCGATCGTTCAGTCTTGGCAGAGCCTAGGAGCTGCCCGCCGAGCCAATCGAGGGCACCGGTCGTACGAAGTCCTGCGGCGGCGGCAAACAGGGCACCAATCAATAAAACAGGTGGGCTTGCGAAACCGGCTAACGCATCAGCAGGAGTAATAATGCCTGCTAAGGTCACAATGACTAAGCCACCGACAAACAAGAGTTCAACCGAAGTGCTCCGCCGAATCTGGAGCAACAGGAAGATCATTCCGACAACTAACAGCGAAAGCATTCCTCCCCCAGTTAATTCTGCATTGGCTACCCCCAAGATGGGCAGCCCCAAGGTGGGCAGAGAGTTCAGCAGAATGTGAGGAAAGGGGAACAAAAGCAACGCTTAGGGAATGGAAATAGAGGGAATTAACGAACAGTCTTATCGGGCATCTCACTCGATTGCTATTGGGTTCTCGTCAATTTGGCTACGTTGTAGCAAGATTTGGCGCTGTTAAGGATTGCTGTTGAGAGATTGGATAACTCCAGTTTACTACCCTAATTCGTAGATTAGGCCTGTAAGCCTCGTTTTGAGACGATTCGAGCATGTTTTTTTATGAAGTTACCCATAGTCTGCTGGTTCGGTGGAGTCGGTTCTAGGCTCGTTTCGAGCCAGTTTAAGCGTTTGGAGGGTCCCTAGGGGGGCAGAACCGGCCCAAACGGTGTATTCGGCCCCTTGAATTTGCCGGAAACCAGTGGAAGGACCTAAGCCGCACGGGTAAGATAGAGGTTCTTGGTTAAATACGTTAACTCAAGCGGCTTGTCCGATCGGGTGCTCCTGAGCGTCTGTATCGGGCTATGATTGTCGTATGATGCTTTCAACTTACAAACTTGTTACCCGCCATTATTTCGGCGTCTCCTGCGGAGCAGACAGAAGATGACCCTTACACGACCCTCGTGTTCGTCACTATTAAATTTGATTGCCTTGGTATGCCTTGGGCTTAGTCCCTATGCAATCGGTCCCTACGCATTCGGGGAGGATCTTTCGCTTAAAAGCTATACAAATGGCTTAGGCGAAACCTTCTTTGCTGCCAGCATGGGGCCTATCGAATCCAACAAGGAGCCGAACGCGGGAGTTGATTTGGTTCTTGTAGTCGATACGTCTGCTAGCCAAACAGGTGTCTACCGCGATACGGTCATGGCATCGGTTAAAGCTTGCTTAGGATCACTCTCGATGAATGATCGAGTGCAAATCGTTGCTGCCGATCTGGATACTCGCCCCATGACAACCAGCTTGGTTTCTCCAGCAAGTCAAGAAGCATTAGCAGCAATCGAATTACTCGAAAACGAAATCCCTCTTGGATCGACCGATCTTGGTGGTGCTTTGAAGACCGCTACCGAGCTATTAAGTTCAGGGGAATCGGGCTCGAACAGCACGCGAGACAAGGCAATCCTTTACTTTGGTGATGGAATTAGCACGTCGGGACTTAGCCGAGCCAAGTCACTAGCTTCGCTCGTCGATGGCTTGCGAGAAAGCCGAATTGCTGTGACCAGCTATGCCATTGGACCACAGCGAGATGCTTCGCTATTGGCACGCATTGCGAATCAAACCGGTGGTAATCTTTACATCGACCAACCGATGGTTTGGGCTGATGAAGCACAAGGCTTGAGTGTCGAACGTGCTGCGACTGAGAACATTAGTCGTGGCAATCGAGTTGGCCGTACGTTGGCCACTTGGGCACAAGCCAAAGTCGTTTGGCCCGAGCAGGTTGCTTTTGACCAAAACAAAATTTCACTTTACCCAGCTGAATTACTCCCCTTACGCAGCGATCGCGATACGATCCTAATTGGCAAGACCAATAGCGCGGGTGATGCCGTACAAATCAACGCGATAGTAGAAGGTAAACCCGTTGCTTGGACATCCTTACTTCCTGAATCAGCAGAAAATTATTCGTATCTGGCAAGCCTTGCTGAGCAAGCTGAGCGTGATCATGGGGTGATGCTCACCACGATCGGAACGATGGGGCTCGAAGAGACGGGCCGTGGTTTGTTGGAACAAATTGAGCAAATGACCCAGTTAGCCGAACGTGCTGCCACGATGGGTGACACCGAAGGGGCTAGCAAAATCAGTCAAGCGGTTCTTCGCCGCGATCCGGGTAACCTCCGTGCCCAAACCGTGGAACGTTTTGTTTCGGATACGTCGAATAACAAAGTGGCACCGATCCGCGTTGCCCAAGCCGATACGCCTGTCGCTTCCAACGCCAATGGCACGAAGGGCATCAGTATGGTTCGCACCGCGCAGATTGAAGTTTTGAATCCCCCGACCATGGTTTTCCAAGAACCAACCCCTGCGGGTACGATTCAAGAGGAAGTCATTATTCAGGATGGCAGCTATTTTGATGATGGCAATTATCCCCCCACCGAAGCCGTCATCGATGGGCGTTTTCTTAACTCGGTTGATCGCAACAGTAGCGTATACGCTCAATTGCTTGAAAAAGAAGTTCAAAATGCGGTCGCCGATGCTCGGGACAACATGCGTGAGAACCCCGAAGAAGCAATCCAAAGCTTGAAGCTTATGTTGTTAAATGTAGATCGTTCGCCTGAATTGGTTGCCTCGGTACGGGCTGGGTTGCGTGATCGCCTCGAAACGGCTCTACGTCAGGCAAACCACGCTCTGCAAATTAAAGACGATCTTGATCGCGAACGTGAAGTTTCTATTGCCGCAGCACGCGAACGTCGTATGTTGCTTGATCGTCTTGAGATTAAGCGTGAGCAAAAGCGTCAGTTGCTGAACAAGTTCTCGGCATTGATGGACGAACGTCGCTACAAAGAAGCAGAAGAAGTCGCCATTATCACGCGTGAGCTTGATCCCGATGGCGTGGCTCCTCGTGTTGCCCAGCTTTGGGGACGTGCTCGCCAAAGCTATGAATTCAATCAAATGATTCGCGACCAGCGCGACGCTGGATTCCTTAACGCCATGCAAGGCGTCGAACGGTCGGGCATTCCCTTCACCGATGATACGCCGATTGTCTATCCCGATGCTGAAACATGGCTCGATCTAACCGAGCGTCGCAAAGAGTACGCTGCCGTCGATTTGGCAGGTCGAAGTGAATCGGAAGAAGCGATCAATCAGGCTCTATCGAGCCCCCTCACAAGTGCAGGACTCGACTTCCAAGACACGGCGCTCGAGGAAGTCATTGACTACCTACGGGACGAGTACCAAATTGAAATCCAACTCGATACTCAGGGGCTCGATGACTTGGGACTAGGGCCTGACGAGCCTGTTAGCGTGAACCTACGAAACATTTCGCTTCGCTCAGCCTTGCGTTTGATGCTCAAGCCACTTGAGCTGACTTATGTGATTGATGACGAAGTACTACTTATCACTTCCGAAGATGAAGCCCTTACC
>CAYGQU010000046.1:644-11411 GCA_964352045.1 uncultured Planctomycetaceae bacterium | reverse complement strand
GAATTAATCTATGGGGGTGCCACTTCATCGGAAGCCTCCTTGCTCCGTTGTTGTGCTATCAAGACGCATTTTGCTACGCGTACCTGATGTGATCGTTCTAAAGCGAAGAATCGACCGCCACGACCTGTACGGCAAAAAATTTCTCGCTAGGCGGCAGAGTTTACCGAATCGGTGCGACAGGTCGCGTGTTTGGTAGAATTGACCGGTTTTTTCGCCCAACGCCACTCTGTATCTCAACGCGTTGGGCGACTAGAATCCCTATCTTGCCTAAACAGACTCCTGGCGGACAGTCTCTTTGTCTTGGCCCCATGAGTCGAACCTGAAAATTCATTAGATACTCATTCCAAATACCGCAGCAACCAACTTCGCAACCTTTGGTCTTGAGTAAGCAAGACAATGAATCTACCTAGCTGCTAGCAAACAATTGACGACCCTCGACCTAGTTGGAGCCCCATAAGTTGGCGACCTCGACAAAAAAATCGACCCGACGCACCACCGCCAAAGCGATGGCAGCTAAGCAAAAAGAGATTTCCGTTTCGGAGTTCTTTGCCAAAAATCGACATTTGCTTGGCTTCGATAATCCTCGTAAGGCACTGCTTACCACGGTTAAGGAAGCGGTCGATAATTCGCTTGATGCCTGCGAAGAGGCGGGTATCTTACCCGAGATTTGGGTTCATATCGAACCGACCACAGCGGGCCGATACAAAGTTGGTATCCAAGACAATGGCCCCGGAATTCTTAAAAAGCAAATTCCGCTGATCTTTGGCAAGCTGCTTTATGGTTCCAAATTTCATCGCTTGCGTCAAAGCCGTGGCCAACAAGGGATCGGCATCTCGGCTGCTGGTATGTATGGCGTACAGACCACCGGCAAACCGGTAAAGATCATCTCAAAAGTTTCCGTTCGTAAACCAGCACACTACTACGAAATTCAAATTGATACGAAGCGGAACGTTCCGAAAATTCTCAACGGCAAAGGAGAGGGAGTCGATATCCCGCCCGGCGATAAGGGGATGGCTTATATCGACAAGCATGGCATTGAATGGGTCGATCAGAAGCATGGCACGCGCGTTACGATTGAGCTCGAAGCGAAATTCGTCCGTGGCCGAGGTTCGGTCGATGAGTACCTCGAACAGACGGCAATCGCCAACCCGCATGTAACGTTGCACTATCTTGATCCGGATGGCTATCAATACGACTACACTCGATCTGCCGAAAAACTACCTCCTGAACCGAAGGAGATCAAACCGCATCCCTACGGCACCGAGTTAGGTAGGCTGGCCGTGATGATGGAAGAGTCGGATCCGATGAGTGTTTCCGAATTCTTCCGTACACGGTTTAGTCGAGTAACGCCTGCTATTGCAAAAAAAATATGCGAGACTGCCAAGGTTAGCGCACGTGCACAAGTTCATAAAGTTGATAGAACGCAGGCCGACAAGCTTTTTCAAGCGATCCAAACGACTAAGATCTCTTCCCCCGCAACCGATTGCATTTGTCCTATCGGTGAAGATTTGATTCTCAAAGGCCTACACCATGTCGTGCCTGCCGAGTTCTATGCTGCTGCGACACGCCCGCCTAGTGTTTACCGGGGGAATCCGTTTCAGGTCGAGGTTGGCCTTGCCTATGGTGGGTCGGCCCCGACGCAGAACGTCACCAAAGAATTACTGCAAGAGCTACTCGAAGAGACCGACACCCGCACGGTACGTCAATTTCTGATCCATACGTTCAATGGTTTGGGCGCCGAGGCGGCGGATAAAATCGTTAAAACAGCAAATTTGAAAACGCGCCAGACGCCTACTAAGCTTAAGCCGAAAGAACGCGAACAACTCTTTACTGCCATGAAGAACGTAAATATTGCCGAAGGGCAAACGATGGATGTCTTACGTTATGCCAATCGCGTGCCGCTGCAATTCCAACAGTCGGCATGTGCGGTTACGCAATCGGTAATTGGTACGAACTGGCGTGGTTATGGGCTGAGCCAATCACGCGGTGCGATGCCAAAAGGCCCGGTTCGGCTAATGGTTCACATCGCCAGCGTTTGGGTGCCTTTCACCAGCGAGTCAAAAGAAGCGATCGCCAGCTACCCTGAGATTCAAAAAGAGATTCGTCTGGGTCTTCAAGCGGTGGGTCGAAAGTTGGGCATGTACATGCGTCGCCGAATTAAGGTGAAACAGCAATCGGACCGCCGTGAAATTTTTATGCGTTACCTCAAGGAGGTCGCCCAAGCGGTGAGCGTTATCAACGCCGCCGAAGAACGCGAGCTATACGACCAGCTCGTGCAAGTTGCCCAAAAGCGAACGGCTGAAGCGGACACTAAGCTCGATGACCGAGGTAAAGTCATTGAAGAAGACCCCACTGAATTGAACCTTGGCAAGAACGTATTGATCGTCAACCCGGCGCATCACGAAGCGGCGATTAACCGCGTTATTACGGCACCGGAAGAGGCCGAGGAAGAAGAATGATTCGCCTTCCTTTACAAAAAATACTTTTCAAAGCATGGAGGGAGACCATTCAGAGTTGTTATGCGCAACAACAAATTAACTCTGAGCGAAGTTTGCAAGTTTTTTATTATGAACAAATAAGTAAGTTGCTTCATGGCTCTATGAAAGTATTTGTAGAACCAAAGTTTAGCAGAGATGCAGATGACATAGTTTTTCCGGACTTAGTTATTTGCAACTCAAGGGAAATCATTTGCGTGATAGAACTAAAGTATCAACCAAGAGCTACGCCAAGTTATCATAAAGACCTTCAAACACTACAGTATCTTGCTAAGAATGCTAAGAAGCTGAGTCTTTGTAACAAACGGTATCGAGGGGAACCAGCGAGAGAATCTGTTTATAAATTTTCAGCCAATACAATCTATGTTTGGGCTGGTGTACATCAACTCGATCAAAAGAAGGGTTCACTCGTTGAGACCCCTACCTTTGCCGAAGGGTCGAACTTGTTGCAAGAATGTTACCTTGAATTGCATGCTGAAACGAATTTCGATACTCCCACCAATATTTTCAAGAAGAACCACTAGATAGCGTTTGCAAATCCCATAATGGCTAAAAAGAAACCAGCGTCAAAAACCCCCGCCCGCAAGACCCGAGTCAAGCTGACGCCGCGCGATCAGAAGACGATGAACTCGCTCGTCACGCTAGCCGATGGCGTGGTGAACGCGGTCTCGAAGAAACGCGATCCGTTTATTGATATCCCGAGCCGAACGCTCTCGAATACGAAATATTCGCCCCGGAAGGGGATCATCGAAATGGGTAACGCGAAGAACCGGCGACAGTTATTTGATCTGTCGCAAGCGAAGTCGTACATGAGGACAATGCTCGTTGCTCGGGGTTGCAAGGAATTACTCGATCAAGGAAAGACGACCAGTCTTCGGGGTCTCTTCTATATGCTCAAGCACACGATTGACAAAACCAAGGAGAACACGTTCGATACGCAGAACGAATGCGACACGGTCATCGAAGATGCCGAGGTGCTGCTCGGCTCGATTCGCGAAGAGCTGCACCTGTACGCCGAAAACCGTGGCGCGATGGTTGGCAACATCGAATTCACCGACCGGGGCGATACGATCAATTGCGCTCGCATGGGTTCGGGCGGATATGCCATCCCTTCAATCGTCGAGCCTGATATCATCAAGCTTGACAAAAAAAAGTGCGATGCAAAGTTCATTCTCCACGTCGAAAAAGGAACTGTCTGGCAACGGTTTAATGAAGACCGTTTTTGGGAAAAGCACAATTGCATTCTCACGCACGGTTCGGGACAGCCGCCGCGCGGCGTGAGGCGCATGCTGTTCCGCTTGCACAACGAACTCAAACTGCCAATTTACTGTGTGCTCGATAACGACCCTTGGGGGTATTACATCTACAGCGTGATCAAACAAGGTTCGATTAACCTTGCGTTTGAATCTCAGCGGATGGCCATTCCCGAGGCGAAGTACCTTGGTCTTCGCAGCATCGACTATGACCGTTGCGATTTGAGCGACGGCGTGAAGATTGCGTTGACCGATTCGGACCGCAAACGGGCGAAGCAAATTGCTAAGTACCCTTGGTTTGAAAAGAAGCGGAAATGGCAAGCTGAAATTCAGCGGATGATCAAAAACGACTTTAAGCTCGAAGTCGAATCCTTAATCTCCAAAGACATCAGCTACGTTACCGAGACGTACGTACCCGAGCGACTCGAGCAGAAAGATTGGCTTGATTAGTCGCTACTGGTTGGTTGCGAGTGGTTAGATATTTTATTGTTTTGCCGTGCCAATCGATCCATGGCAAGCAGCATTCCGATACGGGTTCGATCACTCAGGGGTCCCCCATATTTTTCGGCATCGGGTATCCAGTAAATAACGCCATCAAAATACTTCAAGGTAATCTCAAGATGCTTCAAAGCACCGGTCATTGTTAATTCTTTTGCCTGATACTTTTTTCTGGAGTTGACGGCATGGTGTCTCGACTTAACCATCGCAAAAACCGGTAATGGAAACAATTTGGCTAGGCTTGCTTGCTGCTTACAACGGGTTTCGTAAGCCTCCCATTCTCCGTCAATTTCGTAACGCAAAGCCATATCAGGAGACCAAAAGTCAGTGACCTCAAACAGGCTTGGCTTTGTTTTTGACCATAGTTGTAGAGAGTGGGATATCCCCTTTTGATTTTGTTTTGGATAAGCACCATAGTAGGGAACGCCTCCATAGATACCCCAAGCTCTATCACCACAACCATTTTCGTTAGCCAACTTACGAACATGCTGCATGCAGGTTAGATACCAATTTCGCCTGGCGATGACTTCTTCATCATTCAGTCGTTGAAAGAAACCACTTGGTAAAGATTCCCAGTCAATCAGAACAGGAGATTGAGGTGATCGCTTCAAAGTCCGTAAAATCTTTTCTTCGTTATCCGGAAGTGTTTTCGTCAGGAGACTCTTGTTGAGATTACTGCCATTTTTCCAACAGTCACCTTCATAGAGCATTGTCATCGGTTGGACGAATTCCAATAACCCTAAATTGGCATGCTCTGATTGATACTGACCCACATCGTAGAAGCGAGCTAATTCTGCACCGTTTGTATTAGTTCCAATCGCAAGCAAAAGCATCCATGCCAACCGATAAAGGGACCGATAGTTGTAGAATTTCATTATCTTTATTCCCACCTAGTCAAGAGTAAAAACAACCGAGCTAGGGAGTTGATGCTTATCCCATTTATTAGCTTCGTTGGCCGAATGGCGCAAGCATAGCAAAGCTGATTAGAAGCATTGCCGCGGTTGGTTCGGGAACTGAGACGATCGACCGCATGATTTGGTTCCCATAATAAAGGGCCCCCTCGCGCGAGAGATGAACTTCATCACGGTAGTAACCTAGCGAATCTCCTTCAGCGTAATTGGGACCGAGCGAGGAAATGTCGATATAGGAGACCCCACCTGTGCTCGTGGCGAAATTTCTCATTTCATTCGAGTAAATATGTAATTCTTCATTATTAGTGCTGACATCATACATACCAAAAGTCAAAAAACTTAAGTCATTGATATCAAATCCAGCGTTAATCCAGTCGTTTGAGATAACGGATATGATGGCCCCGATGTTATCACGAAAAGCTTCTGGGGAATCGGCATCAGTAATGCCATTGACGCTTGGTTCGGTTTCATTCCGATCGTTGAAGCCCTCGAAGATTGGGACTAGTAATTTCCCTGATCCCCCTTCGACAACTTGCTGCAAAAAATATTCTCTTCCGCCAGGGTCTTGGTTTATGATTCGGTCTTGGTAAAAATCGAGCGCACTTTGGCCATCGTAGCCTATGGAAGTAACAGTAACTCCGGTAGCGTTTTTTTCTGATAAGCGAATACCCGCTACAGACATATTTTCTGCTTCGATACGCACATCATTGTTACTAAAGTTACTAGCAGGAATTTGATGAGAAAGGTGTGTGATTAGAGTTGGCTCATTGAGAGTGAATCCCGATTCTGAGTAGCTAACCGTATTTGGCGATACATTGAGTCGTTGCTCCAATGAATAGGAACCACCACCCGGGCCACTTACTCCCCATAAGTCTAAAACGTAATCAGTGCCTGCCGCAATTTTGTTTCCAAAAACGGTGACGCCGACGGTCGCGATGTTTGAACCATTGGCGGTGATTCGACCAAAGGGTGTTTGAGCAGCGTTTCCAAAGGCATCATCAGAAGCATGAAGCCAATTTGAGCTAGAAGTGCCGAGATAGTTAATTCCTTCTCCTTGGCCAAAATTGCGTCCCACCAGTACACCTGTTCCAGCAAGGCCGACGGTCTCGAATGCACCATGCTGCATGCCTGCGTCCCAACCGTGCGAACCATTTAGCACCATACTGTCGCCGAGAATCAGCATGTCAGCGCGCGAGGTTTTCGATGCTTCCACCCAGGCATCAAGGAGCGGATCACGAACGGCTTCAAACGCAAAGCCGTTAGGTACGCAATTGCTCAGCAAATAAATCACTAGGCAAAAATATAATTTAGCCGAGGCAATCGTGATACGAACTGGTTTGATGAGATAAAAATTACGAGTCATAGGAATATTTTTTGGGTTATCGAATGAAAACCAAATCAGTTCGCGGCCATGCGCAAAACAATAAAGCTGTAAGTCAAAAAAAGAAAAACAATCTGCAGATGGAAAAGCTTGGCTTTTCAGAAAGCTAAACTGCTAAAGGACTTAGAAGGCGGTGTTAAAACCACATATGTCCTGTGATATACAACGTAAATAAGTTACGTTGCGCTGTTGCAGTAGCTCAATTCTCTCATGGTTCCAAAAAATGCTGTGTTATCTAAATAACGCAGTCTAAACTGCCGCATCTAATTCTTCTTGAGACGCGACCAAAGTGCCAACTTCATATGCATTCTAGGCATGCCTGGGATGCATGGTCAAGGAAAAATAGAATAATCCTTGTGTTTCACGGCAAAAAAGAGCTTTCAACCACTCTCTAGGACTGAAATTATATCTTCGTTGTAGAAAAAATCACTCAAGCCCATAGGCTCCGGCCGGGAGAACGTCGATGCCGGTACGGCGGGTTAGGCTCGTCTTTGGTAAGAATCTCGGTTCGATCAGCAGGCTAAGTCCGACATTGTTTTTGGATTCATCGACGTTGAAACCGACCGTTGTGATGAGTGATTCTCCGATTCGGCTCAGCGCGAATGATTGGCCAATGTTGCCCACCTCACCGAAGTCGATAACTGCCGTTGCCGAGGAAATCCATTTCGGACCAAGTCGGTAATTTAACCGCGCGGTAATAATATCGGAGTTGAACGGTCCGCGAATCGAACGATAACCAATGTAGGCATTTCCACGTGAAGGACGATTGGCGGCAAGACCAACCGAGAACGTTTGCAAGCCATCGGTAAACAGATCAAGGAACCCATCCGAAAGAACCGTAAATCGGTCGCCAATATGCCATTGCATGTCGTAGTCAAGTAGACCGAAGTCTTCGCCAAGATTATCACGGTCTGACTCGGGAAAGTAACTGGCGTTGGTATCGAAGATTAGCCAATCAACGACACGCTGATTGCCGGGGGCACCGCGCTTGGTTTGTAGCCTATGGCGCATTCCAAAACGGGCAACCGATAGATCGTCGGCAAGTTCTGTTGTGGGGGCAGCAACGTAGCCTTGAATGCCACTTCGAATCAAATAAAAGCGCGGGTCGGAGCTTGCTGGGATCGTTGGGTTAAAAATCCGTCGCCTTATTTCCTCAAGCGAGTTGTCTTCAATCTCGTCGTAAAGGGGTAATTCAGTAAAGCTCCGCGATGCGTCGGCATAAGAAAGTTCGGCATCGAAAACCACCTTATGAGCCAAGCCATCGAGATTAAACAATGGGTCACGGATGTTTGGGTTCACGGCCCAAAACGGTGCACTCGCGCGAATGCCCGTATGCAGATAGCCGCGATTAAGGCTTTCACCCGTGAGGTCCTCTCCCCAGTGGGCAAGTTCACCTAAAAAGAAGGGAACGACTTTCACCGGTGCTCCGTACGGCTCTAAGTCAATTGGCAAGTCAATTTCTTGTCGGGTGGCGAAACGTTCTCCTTCGACCGAAGCTTCCCAGGGGAAGGGAAAATGTTGGGCTGCCAAAGTCGGTTCGGTTGGGGTGCTTGCAGGATTCAAGTCGGCGTAGGCAGCTTGCGAGTGAGCGAACCAAGTGAACATTTCGCCACCCAGGTCTTGGCCCATCAAATAATGATCGAGCCGAGGTAGCCATTGCGTTTCGGTAAAGAAATCGTTGATTTGGCCATTCGCTTCGATTGAAAGCGATTGGTTTCCAAGGTTGCGCTTGAGCCGAACGCCAGTCGGTTGGTCCCCACCAGTGTCCCATTCTTGTTCGTAGTATTGCTCTAAGAAGGTGCGATCGCTGATCCATCCAACCTGGGCTTGAGTTGTCCAGCCAGCGAGTAAGCCATCCTGCACCTCTTGACGATGACTCCAAAAAGCACGCCCTCGGAAGTTTTTCTCGGGGTCAATGTTACGTCGCCCAAAACCGAGGTTATCGGTATCGTTGTCACTGATAAACCACAGATCGCTTCTTCCTTGGGCTGGCCCCACGGTGCCTAAAAATTCGGATGAGCTGTATTCATACGTCGTTCCATAGCCAAGCCCGCGTTCGCTGAGGTAGTCGATTTCAACATCCCAATTAGTTCCCTTTGGTTTTTCGGTACCCAGTAATTGATAAACATCCCATGCCGTTAGCACTTGGAATCCAAAGATCGCATCGTTACGGATTTGAAAGTCGGTAATGTAGTAAGAAGGTTCCGTCAGATCGGTTGCTAAACGTGGCCAATACAAGACGGGAATGTCTCCTAGATAAAGGCGATTGTTATCACTTGTTGCCAATTGCTGATGATCGTAGAGCGGAGCCCCCGTAAAGGGATCGTTTTTCTGTGCACCGGTGAAAGGATCGACGATTGGAATTTGACGATCATCAAAGGTAATGTTCTCGGCTCGAAGACTGTAGGTCGGTTCTTCCAATCGGCTGGTGGTGAAAAGCGCTCCGTTGGCAACGTAGCGTGATTCGTCCAGCTGTCGCAAAGCGTCGGCCTTCAACCGCACAAGGCCGCGATATTGATAACCATCAAATTCGGGGAGGGGCGTAAGCAACTCGGCATCGAGAATAATACCTGTCTTTCGGCGTGCATCGTAGAACATTCGGTTGGCGTAAATCGTGCGTTCTCCCTGACGAACGACAATGTTTCCTTCGAGGTAAATTTCGAGTGCATCTTCGGCACGTTGCTCGAACTGGCCACCAGCAAAAGCAGGTCCACCGTTGGTCCAGACGACGGCTCGATCAGCTTCGAGGTCGATTTTATCGACTTCACCATTCGCCCCTGCAAAGCCGCTTGGCACGCCAGGGGCATTGATGCCTGTAATGATCAAATTCAATCCGCCTGTCAGAACCCCGACATCTTCACCAGCCGACGTTGTGATAACCTCACCCTGTAAGCCAGCCCCTTGCCTCGCCAAGAGCTGAATCCGGCGAAAGCTAAGCTGCTGTTGTTGCAATGGTTGTGGCGTGGGAGCCAGCGTCTCAAAGGGATTAAGTTGCGAAAACTGAGCCTGCGAGAATTGGGCAGGCGTGACTTGTCCATCTTGGTAGCGAGTCGATTTACCATTGGCATCGGTGGCCAAAGCCGGTGCTTCTTGCGCAAAGCGAACGAGGGCACGGGCAAAGACGCCCGACTTGGTCATCGGCTCAGGCTTTGGCTCAGCCGTTTGCCAGTCGATGCCTCCCATGGATTCTAATTTACCGAACCAATGGGGCGTTTGCTGTCTCGCGAGAGGCGGAGCCTTGATTTGCTTATCGATTTTCTTGGCGTCGTAGAGTTCGATCCGAACGGGCTGTTCGTTAGTCCCCTCTAGGTGAACTATCAGTTCGGTTGGTTCATCGAAAGCGAGTGGTTGGTTGACCCACACGATTGCTTCCTTGCCACGCCAGACATTGCCTGCCTGTTGGATTTCAACTTTGCCCGAGAGTTGCCAAACATCGTACTCACCCTGTTTCCACTTTGCCGCTTCCGAAGCTTTGATGACGATGCCCGCAGCAACAGGTGGTTTAGGCAGATGAATCTCTGCTAAGCATTGACTAACTAACAAGCAACATGCGGCAATTAGTAATGATCGAAGCGCGCAGCTTCTTTGACCGATCCGAGGTCGGGTACTTTCCAGCGATATTTTGAACGAACGGATAATCGTTTGGCTTCCTTGCCAAGGCTCGTGTTTGGTTCTACGGTCGGGCACCGCGAATCGCACGCGCGCACTCCGAGGGCAGATTGAGTCGGGCGAAGTCTAGGAGTGCTTCGGCAAGGGGTCAAGGTTCATTCGCACGGTTTCAGTCGGTCGCAAGTCTTGTCGATTAAACAACTTGCAGGCAATTCAATGTGGTTGAGCCTGTGGCCTTTGCTAGCAGTGGCAGCGTGATCGGTTTGAAGCACGAAGGTGCAAAGAAAAAGAAGATAGGACGCGGATTTAAACCGGATGTTTGCGGATTGTTCAACAGATTCTGAAAGTTGTCGCAGCCGGATGAAGGTGCTCCTGCGATAGAGAAATCCGCGAAAATCACTTTGTAATTCGCGTTGATCCGCGTCCCCTCCTTCTGAGTAGTATTTATTGATTGATCGAATAAAGCAGCACGTTGAGCCCGATTCTCGCGGCATCTTCCCGGCGATAGCCGCGGCATTCGACTGCTTCTTGTCGCTCTAGAGCACAGCTGAGATCGTAGGGAGAAAAAATGACCGCCCACCGCCCCTATCGCGGAACAGACCTAAAACCGTCCACCGGAT
>CAYGQU010000046.1:0-634 GCA_964352045.1 uncultured Planctomycetaceae bacterium | reverse complement strand
CACGCACGGCAATCGGTTGGTTTGCGTCTGCTAGCACCGGATCGCGTAGCTCGACGCGACGTAGGTCGTATCCTCCAAAGTTTTTCGTTAGCAGCGGATCGTTCGGCCCGATGCTTTCCATCGTTCGCCCCTCGAAGGCCGCTTTCAACTCACGTCGGAATGCCTTGGTGAATGCAGAGCTTGAACAGATAGCATCCGCTAGCAAAGTCCCTCCGTTTTGGAGGTACGTTTTAAGTTCTCGCCGCTCGGCAACGGTGAATCGAAAATCATTGCGACCATGCATGAACGCAAAATGGTGCTCAACCAGCGACGGGTTCTCTAGGCCCATCAAAGGTGCGGACGGGGCAACCCGTAACCGCGTCTCTCCTTCGCTTGCTATGCGAAGCAAATTGTCGAGCGCTCCTGGCGCGTCATTGCATCCCCCCGTATGCTGTAGCTTTGCGACTTGAATAACCCCCCGCAATTGATTGCCGTCGATTTCTAGGTCGGTGAGACGTTCGATGAACTGCTGTTCTTTCCCTTTCGGCTCCCGATTGGTTGCATAAGCCAATAGGTTAACGCCTAACGTGCGTGCATCTTCGACTTGCTTACGCACGGTCGGCGGATAGCTATCGCGTTGGGCAATCGTATCGAG
>CAYGQU010000045.1:0-11432 GCA_964352045.1 uncultured Planctomycetaceae bacterium | reverse complement strand
ACTGGATACTCGACTTCTTGTACCCAGGGCTCTCCCCCCTAACCCCACCCCCGCAAACGGAGGAGGGGGATAAAATTAGATTACAATCGTATTAGCTAACGACCGCATATGCTTCAGCTGCTTTGGCCAAGGCTTCGGCTTTGTCGGTCTTTTCCCAGCTGAATTCGCCGTTCGGGCCTGGTTCGCGGCCGAAGTGGCCGTGAGCGGCGGTGGCGCTCATCACCGGCTTGGTCAAACCAAGTTCCTTGATCAAGCCACCTGGCGTGAGGCTGAAGTTATCGCGAATGATTTTAATCATTGCTTCGTTGTCGATCTTGCCTGTGCCAAACGTAACGACATTTACACTCACAGGCTCAGCAACGCCGATTGCGTAGGCGAGTTGAACTTCGACTTCGTCAGCCAAACCAGCAGCGACAATGTTCTTTGCAACATAACGCGCCATGTAAGCTGCCGAACGGTCAACCTTGGAGGGGTCCTTACCACTGAAAGCACCACCACCATGACGGCCACGGCCACCATAGGTATCGACGATAATCTTACGGCCCGTAAGGCCCGTGTCGCCGTGAGGTCCGCCGATGACGAACTTACCAGTTGGGTTGATGTGATAGGTGATGTCACCCTTCACAAACTCCGTCGGCAAGACAGGCTTGATTGCCTTTTCGATGATCTCTTGCTTAGCAGCTTCGGTAATCACTTTGCCACAGTCAGCAAGGATCGATTCGTCGTGCTGGGTGCTAACAACGATCGTGTCGATGCGAACGGGTTTATTGTTCTCGTCGTACTCGACCGTAACTTGGCTTTTCGAGTCGGGACGCAACCAAGGGATATTGCCCGAAGCACGTAGTTGAGCAAGCAATTCAACGATGCGATGCGACAAGTGAATTGGAAGCGGCATTAAGACGTCGGTCTCGTTGCAGGCGTAGCCGAACATGAGACCTTGGTCACCGGCCCCTTGTTCGCCACTGAGACTCGTATCGCCATCGACCCCTTGGGCGATATCGGCCGATTGTTCGTGAATGGCGTTCAGCACACCACAGTCATGGCTGAAGCCAATCGAAGGATCGGTGTAACCGATTTTTTTGATGGTTTCGCGGACGATTTTTTGGACATCGACATAGTGCGAGGTGCGAACTTCACCCGCGACGACCACTTGGCCCGTGGTGCAAAGAGTTTCTACCGCAACGCGAGCATTGCCCGGATTGGGGTCGTTGGCGAGGATATCGTCAACAATGGCGTCAGAAATTTGGTCCGACACCTTATCAGGGTGCCCCATGCTGACCGACTCGCTTGTAAATAGATAGTTGCCAGACGACACAGGCAGATCTCCTTGGAATGCGTGGGGAGGTTGGCTTGGCACACATACCAACATGCCCTAGTCTTCATATGAACTAGGCCCAAACCTCAATGTTTTTGCGATACCAAAATATAGCGCCGACGAGGGGGGAAAGACAAGCGGTTAAGACTCGTTGTGGGCATGGTTTTCTGTGATAATCTATATTCGATTAGTCAATATGCTCTCAATTCATCCAACTTTCATTGCCTAAATCCAACCTTCCAGTTATTAGCCAACATGCCTGCACCAGCCGAACTAGTTAAATCACTTTCCACTCATGGCCAGCAACATTTGGTTGGTTTCTGGGATGAACTTTCCGGCGAATCACAGCAAAAACTGGCTACCCAGATAGCCAAGGTCGATTTCGAGCAACTCGAAGCCCTTTATAAAGGAGAGGATCGGCAAGCTGATTGGGCCGAAGTCTCCCGAAAAGCCATCCCTCCCGTGGCCATGCGCTTAACCGAACGTGAGTTGGGCGAAGGAGGGGGGCTCGGCACGACTCCTGTCGAAGCCATATCCGCTGGTAAGGCAGCACTTGATGCGGGGCAAATGGGCGTTCTGCTTGTTGCCGGAGGGCAGGGGAGTCGACTTGGTTTTGATCAGCCGAAAGGGATGTATCCAATTGGCCCTGTTTCAAATAACACGCTTTTGCAAATTCATATTGAAAAAGCAGTCGCATTGGCCAAGCGGCATGGCAAAGGGGTACCTGTCTATATCATGACAAGTCCCATCACACATCAGGAGCAAGTTGCGTTTCTCGAAGAGAATAATCGCTTTGGCCTTGCTGAAGATGATCTTTTCATCTTCTGCCAAGGAACCATGCCCGCCGTTGATCAAGCGACCGGCAAATTGTTGCTTGCCGACAAAGACAGCCTCTTCCTTAGTCCCAACGGTCATGGTGGCACGGTGGCAGGCTTAGCAACCAGCGGTGCGATCGAGCACATGCAAAAGCGTGGCATTCGATCGCTCTTTTACTTGCAAGTCGATAACCCGCTGGTCCCGATCGGCGATGCCGAGTTCCTTGGCTATCATCTCGCAACGCAAAGTGAACTGACTTCGATGGCAGTTACCAAGTCGGCACCCGATGATAAGCTTGGCAACTTCGTGATGGTCGATGGCGAACTCAACGTGATCGAGTACAGCGACTTCCCGAGCGACGTTGCCGAGCAAAAAGATGAATCAGGTGGACTCAAGTACTGGGCAGGAAGTATTGCTGTGCATGTCTTCGACGTCGCGTTTCTTGAGCGGATGCTATCGCTGAAAGATGCCTTGCCGTTTCACATCGCGAAGAAAAAAGTCCCCTACGTCGATGCATCGGGCGAGTTGGTTATCCCAACCGAAAACAATGCTTTCAAGTACGAGATGTTCATCTTTGATTTATTGCCTAAGGCAAAAAATCCGATTGTTGTCGAGTATGCCGAGGCAGAAGTCTTTGCCCCCCTTAAGAATGCCCCGGGCGCGCCGAAAGATACAGAAGAATACGTTCAGCGTTTCTTGGTCGATCAACACACGGGTTGGTTAAGGGAAGCAGGCATCGACGTCCCTGCCAACACGGTCGTTGAGATCAGCCCCTTATGGGCGATCGATGCCGAAAGTGTAGCGGCACGAGCGGGAGAAGGCATTGCGATTGATGGTCCAACTTACTTGGGTTAAACACAAAGCGTTCTATTTGCTAGCGTCGTATCTGTTCATGTCTCTATCGAGTGTGAGTGAAAAGCAGGTGTGTGTCATGAGGAACAAAAGCTTGCGGAAAGGGACCGTCGCGAACCTGCTATCGAGTTTACTGCTCATGACACTATAGAATCGTCGCTATCTTGAAACGCTCCTGGGAGGTTAGAATAGGCTCTCCCACCAAAACGCCCGCCTGTTCGTACCACACGATTTGAATGCCTCTTAGCGACGACGTATCGGAATCAAAGACGTTGGTCATGTCGACGGCGCCAGGGTTGGCAAGTGATGCTCCGGAATCGGATTACCTTGATACACCATGCCGTGCGACGCTTGAAAACGAACCAGGCAACTTTTTCTGGCTTGCGTTGCATCAAGTGCTCATGCGGATCGGTTGGATCTTCAAGACCGAAAGCATCATCATTCCCTACTTCATGGATTTAGTGGGTGGTGGGCCAACGTTGCGTGGTTCGCTGATGGTTTTTAATCGTTTGGGATTTAGCCTACCTCCTGCGTTATTTGCTCACCGGTTAAAGCAAATGTCTCAAAAACGTTGGGCCGTTGCGGCAGGAACGTTTGGTATGGCATTGCCATTTGCTTTGCTCTCGGCCGTTTGGGCGTCGGGGATTTGGCAAAACGACGAAGGGAAACCTGCGTTTTGGATGCCTTACTTCTTTCTCATCGTTTACGGTCTGTTCTTTGCCATCACCGGCATCAACCAACTGGCTGCGCATTCGATCAATGGCAAGCTGATTCGTGCCGAACGGCGCGGCCGACTCTTTGCGGCAGGCGTCGCTGTAGGAGCGCCGCTGTCGATTATAGCTGCTTGGTATTTGATGCCGCGCTGGTTTGCTTTGCCGAATAGTGGTTTCACTTGGCTCTTTCTTGCTCCTGCCATCGCGTTCGCTTTGGCCAGTCTGACGATGTTTGCCGTAAAGGAAGAGGATGACTCGTTCGACGAAGCGAGCCCACCCGCGTTGCAGCGATTGAACGACGCTTGGCAAATCATCGTCCAGCCGGGGCCTTGCCATGGCGTTGCGATTGTCGCGTTGCTTTACAGCACCACCTTTACGCTCTTCCCTCACTATCAGGCACTCGCGACCGATCGGGCTAAAGAAAACTTAGCCGATTCGTTTGATATTAACTTATTATTGACCTGGACCATCACACAACACATCTCGGTCGCGGTGCTGAGCCTGCTTGTTGGTCCGATTGCGGACCGGTTTGGCAATCGACTCGCGATCAAGCTTCTGTTGTTTGGCTCGACGCTTAGTCCCCTTACCGCCATAACGTTGTCTCAGTTACCAGCCGACCAAATGAACGATTGGTTTTGGCTCGTCTTCGCACCGCTCGGTTTCACGCCCGTGACGATTAAGATGCTGATTAACTACACACTCGAAATGGTCTCTCGCGAAGAGCATCCGAAATACATTAGCGCGATTGGAATCTGTTTTGCACTGCCAGTGATTTTAGGATCGACACTTGTCGGCTGGTTAATTGGGCAGATTGGCAGCGTGCCGGTTTTTGCTCTCGGAGCCTCGGTGCTTGTTCTGGCGGGCATTAAGAGTTTCGGCCTCGTCGAACCCCGGCACGAGAACTGATTGTCAAAATCGGTAGGGTCCGCTGTGCGAAGCGTAGTTTCGATTTCGCATTGAAATACGTTATCCATTACAGCTCACATTTCTCAACGGTCCACACCACGGACCCTACTATTGATTGACATCAAGTAGTTCACATGATCTGGGCAGCACCGACAATCATTCGAAATCGTCTTATAACTAAGGATTACTTCCTTTCATAAAATTTGCTGCTATGCCCGCACGTTGATAGCCCTTATTTATCATTTTGCAAGAGCTTCCATCTGTTTTGTAACCTCTACCATGATAGCAGTTGCCCGATGTTAAACTTTGCGGGCGAAACGCGCTGATTTGGGGTTTATTTGGCTCGAAACAAATTCTTTTGACCACAAATTCAGTTTTGGCACGCTCGTTGCTTATTGGTTATCTCAGCGAAACGATTCGCTAAAACCTTCCCCGCTCGCTAATCGCAAGGAGCGGTTAGCCAAAGGTTACATATCGCTCGATCGGTGGTTGTCGCTCCCCCAACCGCTGGACAGCAACATTTCCCCTTAGAAAGGATTCTTAAAATGAAAATGCTCAGCCCCTTTGCCGCCCTTCTCGCCGCTTTCGCTTTAACACTCGTTCCCGTTAGCGCATCAACCGCATTTGCCGCATCCCCCGCATGGAGTGGCTCCGCTTGCGAAGGTTCGGATGATTGTGACTGCGATGAAAAAGAATTTGTCGCTCCCGAATGCGATGGTGAATCATGCGACGGTGACGAAACCTCTGGTTATGTCCTTGAGGACGATGCCGACGCAGGCGATGCCGAATACACAATTGATGACGACGCCGATGAGTCAGAAGAAGAATTTACGATGGACGACGATGCTGACGAATCGGAAGAGGAGTTTACCATCGACGACGAGACCGATGAGTCAGACGACGAATTCACGATCGATGACTCAGAAGAAGAGGAAGAAAGCGAAGCCTACGTCCTAGACGAGGGGGATGACGATTCGTCCGACGAGTCGTTTCAACTAGACGACGAAGAGGAAGAAGAAGGTGAAATCTGAGTTAGATTCGCTTCAAAGAAGGCTAGCTCATGCGAGGTGCCTCCCCAATTGCCCTTGCTAACGATTCGATAACCTTACCGACTCCTTTTTATCCCTCCTGATCACCTGTTTCAAAAGGAATGCCTCCAGCCGGGCGTTTTGCACTCTGTGCGAAGCGTTCGGCTTTTTTGGTTTAAGAAATAACTTTAGGTCTAGATGTTTGATACTGAAGAGGAGATCGTATTGTTGGCTAAGCGCCATATCGTTTGCTTGATAATCTTATTCGATTTAGATCAAGTCTAGTGGCGAACGGCTACGGTGCCGTTTCGTTGCACAAGATTCGCAAATACCACTGACGGTGAACCGATGCCCCGTCACGCGGAAACCATGCTCTCTGGCGACCGCCTCGCGGAGAGCGTTGAGTTCTTCGCTGCGGAATTCGATCAGCTCATCACACTCGGTGCAATGAAGATGGTCGTGCTGTGGATAGCCATAGTCGTGTTCGTACACGCTTCGGCCGTTGAGTGTCATCTTACGCAACAGCCCAGCTTCGACAAGTTCATCGAGCGCCCGATAGACAGTCGCTCGACTGACCTTAGTCGTCGTATCCGCCTTGGCGAGCTGATCGATCAACTCTTCGGCATCGAAGTGATCGTGTCGATCAAAAACGTAGTCGATCAGAACCCGTCGCTGCTGGGTGGTCCGTTTCCCTTTGCTTTGTAGATACTCCTCGAACCGTTCCTGCGGCGTCATCGAAACTCGCACTTGGCCGAGCGAGAAATCTTGTTGCGGATCTTGGATCATGTAGGGAAGCTTAACAAAGGTCTGACAGCGGAGAGCAAGGGCAATCCACCATCATACGCAACTCAATGAAACGCTACAAGCAAGCAAAAAAGAGAGCTGGTTAGAGATCGGGGTTAGAGGCAAGGGGACTAGAAATAAGCGGGTTTCGCACTTTACAGGGTAACCCTTTAGCCTGGATTTATTCCTGGGCCTATCAGGGGCGCTTCAGCGACAAGAGGCCAGGAGTCAATTGTCGCAACGAAAAGATTGGCCGACGGGCAAAATCCATCGAGACTTTATGCCCTCTCGTGGCTAATGCCACACCGATAGACTGGACGCCACTTACTGCCACCTGATAGCCCTTGCATCTTTTTACTTAGGGAAAGGGTCAGAAGATCTCATTACCTCGCCTACGCGATCCGTGCTTTACTCAAAACACATCACGCACCTCAAGCCCTTCGCCTCTTACCTCTCAACGCCGATTCATCCTAGTTGATCAATCAAGCGATCCAGCGCCGCGTCGATCTTGTCAGGCGATTCGTAGGCTCCCGAGGCGATTTCTGAGCGAAGCCGATCGACTAAGTCGGTGCGAATCGAACCGTCGGCTGGCTTGAGGCCTTCGAGGGCTCGGGTTTCGAGTGACTGGCTATCAAGCAGTTCGGCTAGCTTCGACGCCTTTTGAGCTTCGGAAGAGATGTCGAGCTGATCAGGCTTCTGCGTTGGCCCCGTCGCCGTATTTGGCTTGTTGGAATGAGGCCCCTTGAGGCCGTGGGCTGCATGGGGCTGATTGGTATTGAAAATTTTCATAATAAGGGACTCTCCCGCTCGCGATCGGTTGGCCTGTGGTAGGCGTGCCGAGCTAAGTTTTTAGGTGTGTCATGGACGGATCGGTGCTGACGCCGTCTGCTTACGACCTTTGTCATGCAGACTATCAGCATTGGCAACAATAACCGTAATTGATTCAAAGCAAACTATAAGTGAGTCGCTTCTTATCTGACTACGGCAACTCTTCCCGGCCAGTTCCGTCTGACCTGCTTACTTAATCCAAATTTAGCAGTGCTATGACTGCAAGATGGCGAAGTAAATTCCTCTTCCTTGTGGCGATTGTCCGATTGCCCTGGTTTCCATTAGCTAATCAATCGTTTCATCCAATGAAACCAATCAGCTTGTCGAGAACCTGGGCGGGACAATCCCGCGATGAGTCTATCGTTGCATCGACCCCTGATCTGCCTTGGCTGCAACGAAATGCCCAAGTGGCCGATCAGCACGTCCACACCCGCTATGCGGGGTGGGTTAAATATTAGGCCCGATCGTCGTTTTTTCGCAACCTCAGTCTACTCCCCAATGCTGCCTAAATACCTCCAATCGTGAAGAAACCAGATCATAATTCCCCCAAATAGGCAAAATCTGCCAGCAATGCGAGCGAACCCCGAACCGGGGGGGCAGGTCTTTCGTAACAGAAACACCCGGGTTTATCGGCCTCATCGGTCGAACCGGTCCTACTGGCTGCTCAATAAATAGGGGCAGACTGGCAATGTAGCCGAGGAGGCACCCCCCGCTATGTCCACCAAAACTCCCGCCGACGAGATTTTTGTCCACGATCAAATCCCCCAACTGCACCCCATTAGGCTGCCAGCCCGTGGGCTATTGGAATTACATGAACGTACCGAGATGAGTCTCAATGCGTTTCTTATGGAGCATGTAGAGAGGTTTCCTCAGCGGGTGGGGCAAGCGGTTTGGTCGCGTTGAACCGAGTTGTCTTTTTAGCAGCAGCAGAAGAAGAAGAAGAAGAAATAGGACGCGGATTGAAATTAATGATCGCGGATCTATCGGTACGAAGCTGGAATTATTAGCTTTTGCAACATTGACAGATTCAAGAGGCAAATTTTGCTAATCCCGTTGATCTTGCCCAATTCAAAAATGAACAAGAAGACAGGATTTACAGCATCAAAAGGATGAAAGAAAACGACCAGCGTTAGACAGTATCCTTTAATGTAGGTCGTGTTTTTTTCGTCTTGTCGGTGTGGTTACTTCCCCAGATTGGTATTGAAAATTCGCCAATTAAAATCATTCGCCGCCACGATACAACTGTTGCCCTAACGCATTTCGACGACCAGTCATTGCTCCATTACTTGGGTCTTCGGCCAAGACGTTGAGCATCATTTGGAACTTGGCGTCGCAATCGTCAGCGAAGTGAACGATTAACGCTTCAGGTGTCATCGGTGGTTTTGGAGAGCCCCATTCGGGGAGTCGCTGGTGGCTTACGATAATGTGTTCAAGCCTTAGCAATAATTCTTCATCAATTGCTTGACCTTCTACCGCTTGCACGGCGGCGGCTTCGCGGACAATATCTCGGCCCTGCAAAATATGCCCAATCAAATTACCTGACGCCGTGTACTCGGCCCCGCCTGGCGTTGTGCGTAATTCGCGTAGTTTCCCAATGTCATGCAAGATTGCCCCTGCGACGGCAACGCCAACATTCAGTGGCGGCTGCATATCGGGATAAGTTTCGGCATAGTCCTTCGCCAAATGATATGCGTGCCTTGCGACGAGCCGAACGTGTTCCAAAAAACCACCGGCAAACGCATGGTGGTTCCGGACAGCGGCAGGCCAAACGAGCAGCTCATCGCGGTTGTCATTGAGAATGCCTAGGACAAGTGTTAGCAAAGCTTCATCGTCGACTGCCTCTTCCGCCAGCGCAATCAGGTCGCCAAACATCTCCTCGGTATCGAACCGAGTGGAAGGCAAGCACATCGTCGGGGAAAAACCTTCCTTGGCGTCCTCTTCGACAACGGCACGCAGCCGTCGGATATCAAGCTGGGGTCCATAATTCGTTTCACGATAGAGAGCACGTAGCTTGTAAAATTCGCCAACAATCCATTTTTTCTCACAATCATCGGCCAAAGTGGAGTCGCCCCAGAGGGGAAAACTAACTTCACGCTGCGCATCGCGGAAAGTGACTCGATAGTATGGCTTGCCATCCTTGGTGGTGAGCGTCTGCTTATCAGCCAGCAGTGCAAAAAAGTCTCCCTCTTCACCGTTGGTTAGTTCAGAAAGTTGGGTGATGGGCGTGGGGGCGTCGGGCATAATGAATCTAGTCGAAAAGAAGGCTTTCACTGGACGGGGACATCTTAACCCATGAGGTGTGGCCTACAAAAGTAGTCGGCTACGTCGTCAGTGGCTTCTTTAGTGGCTTTGACAGTCGAAATTCCGAGGCGATGCAGCAGGTTATTGGTAATCTAAGTCCTAGAAGGAGATAGGTCCAAAATGAAGGGGGAACCAAACCACAAAGCTGGTAAGCGACTTATACCTTTACCAATACGTTTACCAAGATGCCCTGGCAATGAACCAGGCTTCAATATCCTCCGACAATATCTAATTCGTGCCCCAAAAATTGCCATTTCGCAACTCGTCGCGATCTGGAATACTTCCCATCCTTCCCTACTTACCAGCTTGTAATTGGCCAGCTTGTATTTACCAGCTTGGACCCGGCTTGCAATCGTGGCTGACTTACATCGATCATAACTTCCCATAGTCATTACGCATCAAGATTTTTTTATCAGTAGGCGAGCCTAGTGGTGATCTTCATGGGGCGAACCTCATTCGCGAATTGCAATCGAAACATAATTCGCCTACCAATCGACCGATTGAATTCGTTGGCTTCGGAGGGCCACGCATGCAGGCAGTAGGTTGTCAGCTGCAAACGGACCTCACGCAGCACGCGGTGATGGGAATTTTCCCGGTCATCAAGAAGCTGCCCGAATTTTTGCGACTTGCGCGTGAAGCCAAAGAATATTTTCGCGAACATAAACCAGATGCCGTTGTGCTGATCGACTTTCCGGGTTTCAATTGGCATATTGCTAAGCATGCAAAGCGTGCAGGTATCCCCGTGTTTTATTACGGAACTCCTCAGCTCTGGGCTTGGGCGTCGTGGCGAGTTGCCAAATTGCGTCGCACGGTCGATCACGCTCTCTGTAAATTGCCTTTTGAAGAGCCTTGGCTTCGCGAAAAAGGTTGCCATGCAACGCATGTGGGGCATCCCTATTTCGATGAACTAAGAACGAGGCAACTCGATCAATCGTTTCTCGCAGAGCAAAAAACGGGAACGCCACTCGTTACCATTTTGCCTGGTTCACGAACGCAGGAAGTAAAAAACAACTTTCACTGGCAACTTGAAGCAGCAAGAAAAATTAGCCAACAAGTGCCAAACGTGCGCTTTGCCGTCGCTGCTTACAAGCAATCGCAGGCCGAAAGTTGTCGTCAGGAGATTCATGAAGCGAATTTTAGTAAAAATCGACCCGAAGTATTTGTCGGACGAACTCCCGAGCTAATCGAAGCATCCACTTGTTGTATGGCCGTATCAGGTTCGGTGTCGCTTGAACTGCTTTACCACACAAAACCGACAGTAATTTTGTACAAAGTATCTCGTTTGGCACTTTGGGTATCACAATTCTTTATCCGTGTGCGTTATATCACGTTGGTTAATTTGTTGACGGCAAAGGAACTCTTTCCAAGCAAAAAAGGGTTCTACGACCCTAGCGACCCACAAGATGCCAATGTCTTAATGCCCGAGTACGTTACATGCACAGATCGTTCAACCGAGTTGTCAAGTCATGTTATCGGTTGGCTAACGAACGAAGAGGAACGACTCAAGTTGGTTGAGAAAATGAGATTACTCCGAGAAGAAGTGGGTGGTGGTGGAGCATCGTCGCGTGCAGCCGAATATATTCTAAATGAGTTGGCCAGCAGCTCTCGATCGGCATTGGCCGCTTGATCGAAAAGAGAAAAATCTTAGTAAAACTGCAGTTTTAAGCAGTGTTTTTGAATCGTGTTAACCAACCAAGATGTTTCTTCATGTTCTTAGCTGATCCGCAACCAACGCCTTATGACTTACGGTTTGAGTTGTTTGGTTTTCCGATACGAGTACATCCTTTTTTCTGGTTGATGACCCTTTTTTTAGGTTCAAGTGGGACACCTCAACGTGCCTTTGTTTGGGTTGCTGCGGTCTTCCTTTCCATTTTGGTACATGAACTTGGC
>CAYGQU010000044.1:0-11488 GCA_964352045.1 uncultured Planctomycetaceae bacterium | reverse complement strand
ATAAGGTGACCCGGACCTGACACCTCGAAGTAAATCATTTTCTCTTCATCGTTAGATAAATTAGAGGCCTCATCTGCTATAGCGGCATGCAAGAAAACGAAATCATTCACCCCTGCTTCGAGTGGCTTGTTTGACAAATCGGAGTAAACATGGATTCGGTTGGCCCGCTTCGGTGTGTTAACGATGTGCTCAGCAGCCACTTCCTGGTTAAGATAACCTACCGCACGTAGAGCACCAGCTTCAAATTGCCGAAGTCTGAAAGTAAAAGGGGGGTGCTGAATATGCGTACTTAAGCGGTCAGTATCAGGCGATTTACGTTCAACAAGTTGGTTATTCACATAAAGCTCTACTTCATCACAGTTACTAAATACTTTCACTAGTAAAGAAGAGTTCTTATTCCATTGGTTTGCAATATGGACGATTGGTTCTATAAATCGATTTGCAATATCGCTTTTACAACTTCGCTGACTCTTGAAGAAATAATACGAAGGCTTTGGTCGTCGGAAGATATCCATACAGCCCGAAGTCTCAATATCGTCGCTATACCCACGGTTATAATCAAACATTACCCAAAGGCCATCAGCAAACGCTTTGGTTTTTAAGTTGTCATTGTGGGCTTCCTGAAAATTGAGTGCTTGCTGCATCAAACCTTTTTCACCATCAACAAAATCTTGTCGACTATTACGATCTTCTTTATTAAGATTATCCCACTCGTGTTGTTTTAACCCTGCATTTTGGGCGTAGTATTCCCAGTCACCATATTCACTAACAACACAGGGACGATCGGTAATATATTTACAGCCGTTGTGTTGCCTTGCTTCGAGAATAACGTCGTAATTGCCTTTCCAGCCACATGTAAAACACTGATCACCAGAAAGTTCTGCGTGGGCAATAGTGTTCATTTGCTGGATGAAATCTTGCGTCATCGGAGATTCGTTAAGTGAAACCTCCCAAAGCAAAACAGAGGGATGATTTCTATCTCGCCGAATAAGTTCCCGACATTGCTTGTACTGGTATTCTTTAGAATCTTTCGTATCGGAAAAATACTGCCAGCCTGAAATGCAATTCGTAACTAACAGACCTAGTTCATCGCAAGCATCCAAGAAGGCAGGCGATTGTGGATAGTGTGACAATCGCACATAGTCAAATCCTGCATTTTTAATTCTATAAGCGTCACGATACTGTGCATTATTCGACAGTGCGTATCCAACGTAAGGGTGCTCTTGATGGCGGTTCGTACCTCTTAAGAAAGTTTTCTTGCCATTCAGCAACAAACCATCTTTGTCGATTTGTATTCGTCTGATACCTACCTTAGTTATTTGAGAATCCGTTACTTTTCCTACCGAAATTAGTTCGGTTTGTAGTTGATACAAGTAAGGACTGTCGGGCGACCATAGACTAGGTGATTGAACGGACAACTCTTGTCTAAATAAGTGCTGCTGTTCCTGCGATAAGAGTGAGTACTCACTCTCATGATGGGTAACGTAATTGCCTTCGCTGTCGAGTAAAGTCGTTCTTACTTTAGCTTTTCGTTCGATGTTCCAATCGTTAACAACATGAGTCTCAGCGACCACCATGGCATTGGCAACTGAAGCTTGGGGAATATAAAAATAGATTCCACCAGAGGATTGCGAATCCGAAAGATTAGGCTCTGTAATGTGCAATCTGTCTTTAACGATCAGGTGAGCATCCCGATAGATTCCTCCGTAGTAGTTGTAATCAAGATGACTTAAAGGTTTAGGACCAGTAATTCCATTATCATGGTTATCAAGCCGAACTGCTAAAACATTTTTACTATTTGCCTTAACGTATTTAGTGACATCAACAGTAATTGGCAGATACCCCCCCTCGCTACGAATCAACAACGTTTCGTTAAGCCAGATTTCGGAGGTACCCATTGCCCCATCCAACTTTAGATAAATTACTTTTTCATCGAGATTCTCTGATATCTTAAAATGCTTTCGATACCAGCAGATTCCCTGCCATTGTTTTGAAGACTCACCTTCAGCTCCGGTGACAAGGGCCTCTTCTCTTGCCGTATGCGGAAGCGTTATTTGCTGCCAGTCAGAGTCGTCGTAATTCTCATAGTTGGCACCCGATAAGGCACCACGTTGAAATAACCAAGAATCATTAAATAGTTGTGATTTTGCATAACACTCAGTTCCCTTACCTGCAAACATTGATATCTGCGCTACAAAAATCGCAATGATTACAAGTTGGATCTTATCAATAGAAATTATCGAAATATTTCGGTTAGATTTCATCAGTCTTTATACTTAAGCTTCTTGACCTGGTAATAAGCACATTGCCTTTAATTCAGCATCAATGTTGCTGAATTCTTAAAATACGATGCGAGACAGTCATCCCTAAACCAAACGCAAACAACAAACTAAGAGAAGCAGGCTCCGGCACCGAAGTCGCCGTAGAGCTTGCGATGGCTGTCGTGCCATAATTGGCCACCCACAGGTCATAGTGTGGCGTTCCAATAGTGCCACCAATACCATTATCATTTGGCAATGTTAAGTTGGAGCCTAGGTTGTCTCTCCAGACCGTATAGTCTGCAGCATCAACCATGCCATCTTCATTAAAATCGCCAGCTAGCGAGACAGCATCAAGGTCAAAAATTGCCTTGAATTTTGCGTCCCCACCCGCATCCAATGCGGAAAGAAAGTCGCCTTCCACAACGCTATTAAGCAAACTACTAGCTGAAAACTGAGCATCCGTTTCAGTGCCGTAATTAGTAGTGGGTACGAAAATACCTGAGCCAGGCGATGTTTCTTCGTAGTCAGCAATTAAAGCCGATACTTTAATAGGTGTAAGATTTCCAAGTCCATCATCGTTGACGAAGATAGCGCCATAATCATCAATGTAATTGAGCTGGAGATTGTCGAAAGAGAAAGAGTACTCATCATTGACCGCTAGACCATCCGTAGTAACAGCATTACTCGAAATACCAACTACTCCTTCAGTCGATGTGGTCAGACCATTAAGATCCATAAAAAGATCTCTAACAATCACTAGTTTAATATCCGTCTGGCCATCATCATTACCATCTTTGAAGAAACTAATTTGGTCTAAGCCCACTTTATCTGCAGCAATATGACCTGCTTGACTAGGCATTAATGAAGGGCTAAATCCTTGTCCGTAAATCCCTGGATCTAACTCCGAACCTGCCCAGGTATTGGCATTCAGAGTATTAGCGGTTTCAAATTGAAAATCTAAATCACGATTTGGGTCTAAGTCAAAAGCGGCTTCAAACTTAGCATCTCCACCACTACCGAAGCCTGCAAAGAAATCACCAAACATACCAGAGTTGATAAAATTGCTAGTCGCATATTGGTAATCGAAAATGCCACCATAATTTGTGATTGGGTCGTAGATTCCTGGCAAAGTTTCTTCATAGGTAGCAGCTAAAGCTGATGCTCTTACGGGGGTAAAATTACCAGCACCATCATCTGTAACGAACATCGCACCGTAGTCAGATCCGTACTCTAATTGCAGTCCTGAGAACTGAAACGAATAAGGATCCCCTACCGACAGGCCCGATGTACTTGCAATGGTATTATCAGAAACACCCACAAATTCTGCACGGCTAGAGTTTAGACCAACTAGATCCATGTAGAAATTATCAAATATTGCCAATTTGAAGTTCGATGCGGTATCGGTATATCCGTCTTTGAAAAAGGTGAATAAATCAAGTCCTACTAGATCGGTAGGGCCGTATCCATAGTCTGACGAAACGTTGACCATCGGCGAAAAACCTTGGCCATTGAGTCCAACATAGGTAGAACTACCAGGCCAAGAATCAGCATTTTCTAACAAAGAGGAAGTAAATGAACTTTGCGCTAACAAAGTCAAACAGCTAAACAAGTAAATTGAGGAAAACAAAGGAACAACAATTAAAATTCGCTTTGATGTATAGATCATAAAAGTACTCCGCCTAGTTCGTAAATGTTCATTGTGTATTGTTTGCATTACTATCACGGTAATAGAAAAACATCATATAATTATCATTGCAAATACTATTTTGTTTGCCGGTGTAGGCCGCTGATAATTGGCACTACACCGGCTATTCGATTGCTATCCACACCCTGCTAGATCCTAATTTTCTTCAGTTCTGCTTTGCTCTAGAACTTGTTGTTGAAGCAAGCATTAGCATTGCCGATAGCAGAATACCCGTTGATGGTTCAGGTACTGTTGTGCTGCTAAGAATCGCTTCAAACTTTGAATCTCCTGCACTACCGAAGGCACTAAAAAATCCTGATCCATTGATGAATCCGCTTGTGGTGTACTGAAATTGGGTTTCATCACCATAATTTGTAATTGGTGTGAAAACTCCAGGTGAGGATTCCGTGTAGTTTGCTGTCAGAGATGACACGGCTACAGGTGATAGGTTTCCCAATCCATCATTACTAACATAGACGGCTCCATAATCATTGCCGTAATCAAGAGAGAGGCCAGTGAAGTCAAACAAGATAGGATCACCAGTAGCAATACCAGCCGTATTGGCAATAACATTGTCGGATAGTCCTAGTAGCTCGATAGAACTTGTTGTTAAGGTTGTGCTGAAGTCGTAGTAAAACGTGTTAAGTATTGCGAGTTGGATATTTGAAGCAGAATCTGCGAAACCCGACTTAAAGAATGCAAAGCTCTCGAGTTCAACCATATCTCCGCTCGATAGACCTGGATCAGGCAGAGGATTAACCGAAGGGCTAAAACCTTGTGCGTAGATGGTATTCCAGGTTCCTGCGTCATCCAAATTAGCAGTAGTAAAGGTACTGGCTAAAACCAAGCTTGGAAGCCAACAGATTGTCAAAGCAGCAGCGAGGGTAAATTTAGAGACATAAGCGATTGAGGTCATGAGCAGATACTCCAGGTTGTGATAAGTAAAGAAAAGACAAGGAAACTTGATTTTTTGATGCCGCTAACTGCTATTACGAACAGACTTCATGCACAGCGAGAAAGATGGATGTGCTGTCGCATCTAATATGGTATTAACCGGGCCATGAATAAGCTTTACAGAAGAGCCTAATTTTTTTCTAAAAACTAAATCATGCTAGGAAAAAGGGGAATCGCGTGGCCTTAATCAAGAGATAAAAGAACCAATCCACACAAAATTTCGCTGAATAATAGTGGTGGATTATTTTTTTCCTGTTTTATTTGTCATCGCTTGTAAAGGTGTTGGTGAATTTGGGTAATAGTAGTTTAGAGTACTTGTATAAACCGTAGATAATGAAGGTTTTTACGCATCTTTGAGTTCTAATCTTATTGACTTCCACATTAGTGTGGGATCAGCCTCAACATTACGCGACTTTTTCTTAATTTATTATTCTGCGCGTGCCTGAAAGGAAGAAACTTGGATCAAGATAATTCCATGCAAAAAATGGCAACGCTCTGGGTGAGATCACAGTCAATCGTATCGGCTTATGTCACTTCGAATGTTTTTGATTCGCACAGCGCGGAAGACATAATTCAAGAAACCGCGAAAGCCGTTGCTGAGAAGTTTCATACTTTTGATACTTCAAGACCATTCACTCCCTGGGTCTTAGCAATCGCGCGAAATCAGCTGCTTAATTACTATAGAGGTCAGTCTCGTAGTAAATTTGTTCTTAATGAGCAGGCGCTCTTATCTTGTAGCGAAGCCTTTGAACGTGTTGAGACCGAATTGGAAGATCGTCGCAACGCCTTAAAAATTTGCATCGAAAAAATCGTGGGGAAAAGTGCAAATGTTCTCCACATGCGATATGAACAAGAGATGTCAGTTAAAGAAATTGCCTCCAATTTAGGAATTGCGGCAAGCACGGTTTCCGTAATGCTATTTAGAGTACGCTCGACTCTCGAAAGATGCATTCGTAAGCAACTGGCGCTGGGGGTAGAAAAACAATGAATGATTATCGAATAGATCTATTACTAATTGGAAGATATTTTGATGGCATAGCTACGCAAGAAGATCTTCAAGAGATTCAGAATCGACTAATAGCTGAAGAAGAATTTGCTAATTCCTTTGCTCGTGCTGGTATTCTTCATCGCCAGATATCGGAATTGATCACAGAGAAAAGACTTCATCAACTACTCGACGAAGTAGCGTCTAATTCACCAGCACTATCACTCTTATCAAAAAAAAGAACTATATCTCGTAGTCAGTTATTAGACTCCAAAAGTAACATTAAAGCGTCAAGCAATGTATTTGTTAAATGGAAAAATTTTAAACTTGGCGGTCTTGCTCTAGCTGCAACCCTAGCGTTAATTTCTTACTATTTGTGGCCAACCAATCTAGATTCCAACGTGAATCAGTTATCCCAAACTAAGCAATCTTCAACAAATAGTATTGAAAAAATTGCTGCTACGGTCACCCATGTGAAGAATTGCAAGTGGCCTAATAACTCCAAACCTTTAAAGGTAGGAACTCAACTTAGTGAAGGGCAGTCGATCAGCCTAGATAGCGGAATTCTTAAACTAATCTTTGAAAGTGGAGCTGAAGTCACCCTGCAAGGTCCCTGCGAAATTGACGTTGTTAATTCAATGCTCGGATACTTGCGAAGTGGTAACGCCACAGCTTCGGTACCGCCTAGAGCTTTCTCATTTGCTATTCGAGCTCCTGGCCTCGACATCATTGACCTCGGAACCGATTTTGGTGTAAGTGTTGGCAGTGATGGCAACTCAGAACTTCATGTCTTTGAAGGCGAAGTCATCTATCGTCAAGACAACTGTTCTCGAAAAAGCAGTGAAGTCTTTCATGTAGCAGAAGATAATGCCGTACGCTTTACATCTCCTACCGTGTTACCTACTGAAATTGAAGTTAATGCAGGTCTATTCAAGAATCAATTTGAGTTAAGGGAAGCCTATCAAGGCAAAGACAAATTGCCTGTAACTAAAAACCTAGCACTTTGGCTCTCTGCCGATCATGAAGTCAACATCGATGAAAATGGCAAGCTGCTCGGCTGGCATGACAGCGTAATTGGCGATAACAAATCATCAGAAGATGCCTTCCCCGAATCACCCGAAGCTAGTCCTACTTTCGTTAAAGAGGCCATCAATGGTAAGCCCGCAGTCCGCTTCGACGGCAAAGACGATTACCTACTAACGACACCTCTCGTAACGACTGACAACCAAACCGTTGTAATAGTCTGTCAATTTACAGAAGATTCTTTCTCAACGGACAGAAAATATGGTGGGCAAATAATCAATTACGATGGGCCGCCAACCCGCGAGCTAACCAATACGCTAGCCCCTGGCGTACTGCAAATTGGTGAACCGCTACTCGAAGAAGAATTTCATCCGTCAGCTGTAACAGCGCAAGTATTTGCCGGTTTTATTGGTATGACAACAATTGAAGCAGGACGTATTGACGCAGCCCCTGCAGGACCGAATAGGCCGCTAATAGTTGTTTATAAATACGATTACGAAAATCGAACAGCAACTCTTAGTATCAATGGAAAAACCATTGGGGTATCGAATGCTTTTGCCCCTGCGGCACTAACCTCTCGCAAAGTAATCGGCAGACACTCTTGGATGGAACTTTTTTACAGTGGTGATTTGGCTGAAATCCTTATCTACAACAAAGCATTAAGTTCTGATGATATCACCAAAATTGTTCAAACGTTTTCCAAAGAATACGATATCTCAGTCGACAATTAATTTATCAAAGGATTATCGAGTGTTTATTTCAACAAAAAATTTTCGATGTCGCGGCTGGTTAATTGCTTTCCTTGGCTTATCCTCAGTACTAGTTCTGAATCACTCCCTTTGTCATGCGCAAGCTTTCATAAAGGGTACTGATATATCAAGCCTTCAGGCGATGGAAGAGAATGGAGCAATTTATACCGATAACGGGGTTCCAAAAGATGCGTTAACTATCTTTGAAGATAATGGGGTTAATTGGCATCGCTTGCGTATCTTTGTTGATCCTACTGGCAACGATCCTTTTGTAGTGCAAGACATTGCTTACACCATAGAGCTAGCCAAAAGAGCGAAGCAAAATGGTTCCAGTTTGCTTTTGGACTTCCACTACTCTGATACTTGGGCCGATCCAGGAAAACAATTTAAGCCTGCTGCTTGGGAGAATCTTAATTTTACAGACTTAAAGCAAAAGGTGCATGACTACACGAAAAATGTAATCGAAGAATTTGACGTTGCTGGAGTCATGCCAGAAATGGTTCAGATTGGCAATGAAATCGACAACGGCATGTTGTGGGATGAGGGGCGACTTTGGAGGCCAGCAGTAACTGAAAATGATGAGTTTGATAACCTTTCTGATTTACTATCTGCCGGTATCAGTGGAGCGCAAGCTGGTGCTGGTAATAATCAACCAAAAATAATGATTCACCATAGTCAGGGTGGAAATTGGAATACCACGTCATACTATTTAGATCGAGTTTTGCCGCGTCTTGAAGCCAATGGAACCAATGTCGATATCATCGGTTACAGTTACTATCCCAAGTACCACTATGATCCCAACACAGGAAATGGCGACATTGCAGACCTTCAAACCAACCTCAATAATACTGTAAATCAATACAATAAATCCGTTGTTATCGTCGAAGCAGGTTTCGCATCTCGTGGGGCGATGTATGAGCCCAACTACGAATTTGAAGTCTCACCTACCGGACAAAAAGAGTATCTGCAAGCTTTGGTCGATAGTCTAAAAGCAGTACCTAACAACAAAGGAGAAGGAATCTTCTGGTGGTATCCAGACGCTAGGCCACTTGACTCTGTCCAGGTTTGGGAAGGAGGTAGGAATGGCTTATTTGATGCCAACGGAGAGAAGTTGCCTGCATTAGAAGTATTTCAACTAGAAAATCAATCTTCCAGTACTTTCAATTCTTCATTTCTCAATAACGCGAACGCTACGCCAGGAAGTGCCAATAACGCAGGTATCTATGGCCAGGGATTTAGCCCTTCAATTGATACAAATCCAACGCAGAATCACACAGCATCAGAATTAGTAAGTTTATCCACCATTACTTTTTTCAAAGATGCAAATAACGACAATGCATCCGAAATTAAGTTGGCCATTTTTGATAATTTCTACTTGGACTTGAATGATCTATCAACTGAAAGATCAGAGTTTATAGGGATCTCAACAAATACGATTTCTAGCACAACGACACTGAGCGAGGGGGAATTTTATACCTTTGATTTTTCCGATTTGCAACTCGAATATGGATCGGACTACGGCGCTCTATTTGTAAACGAGGACGAGAATGGCAATTTGATACCGATTAAAGTATCGGCACTCACAGCCAACTATGAAGAGACCTCGCCAGGTTCGGGAACGTATGCTCCGACATCGAATTATGGTACAAGCTCTGACTACCAATACGCCACGAGCAACTATATAAATGATTCTCCAGTAGGGAAATTCTTATCGGGTTTCACTTCTGGCGGTGATGCTCGGTTTATCGCTGAGTTTGATGCTCATCTCGAGCCGATACTTGCGGGTGATTATAATCAAGATGGCTTAGTTGATGCTGCCGACTACACGCACTGGCGTGATAATTTTGGTGCTGTAGCAGGAACGCTTCCAAACGACACAACGGGTGTGCCTATTGGCGAACAGCAGTATCTTGTATGGCGCGATAACTATGGCAATACGCTATCTTCGCCCGATTTAGAATCGGTTCCTGAACCAACTTCTAATCTATTAGCACTTTTTTGCTTTACTTTTAATCTTATCCATAGGTCGTAAGTATTAGCTAACGTCAGCATCCGTAAGACAGTAATTAAATTAGCAAATAGATCATCATGACAATATTTGGATTGGTAAGATTTTGGGCTGTTCCTTTGTTGCTAGCCTTTCCGGCGATTCTGCATGCTGACGATATTGCCCCTCCCTTAACCCTAGCTCCGAGCGCTTGTTATCAAACCACAAACACCTTAGCGTCTAATTCGCTGGAAAAGAGATCTAGCCTAATTCGACAAGAGCTCTTACTAGCCAATAGCCCTAACGTGTTGATTGTAGCCCATCGTGGTGACTGGAGAAATGCGCCTGAGAACTCCCTGCAAGCTATTAGTAACTGCATCGATATGGGTGTCGATATAGTCGAGATTGATATCGCTAAATCGAAAGACAACCAATTAGTACTAATGCATGACAAGACGCTGGACCGAACGACCACGGGATCGGGTTACGTCTCAGATCTAACGCTACAGGAATTGAAGGATCTGCACCTTAAGAATGGACAAGACATTCCCACGCGACACCAGATTCCTACATTAGAAGAAGCCTTGCTAGTTGCAAAAAATAACATCCTGGTAAATCTTGATAAAGCCTACTATTTGATGCCAGAGGTTATTCAAATAGCCAAGAAGACAGAAACCTTAGATCATATCATTATCAAGGGCAAGGTGCCCTATAAAACAGTTGTCATTGACCTAAAAGAGCATCTCGACAAGTTGCTATTCATGCCAATAGTTAACTTGGATGATCAAAATTCGAATGAAATAATTAATAGTTATCTTGATCAGATGACGCCTGTGGCTTTCGAGTTTGTTTTTGAACATGAACCAATCGAAGTGCAACAAAAATTTCTAGAACTTCGTAATCAAGGCTCAAGAGTATGGATAAATTCGCTTTGGCCTTTTTTTAATGCGGGCCATGATGATGATCTTGCGGTACATGACAAAGAAGGAAGTTATGGCTGGCTTGTTCGTAACGGTGCAAATATAATCCAGACCGATCGGCCTCAGTTGCTGTTGGAGTACCTTCAATCAAAAGGTCTGCATCGGTAATTTTGCGAATCATAATAGAAGCATCTTGTAATAATTATTTGGCCTGCATGTCAATTATTCATAGAGCGAATCTAGTAAGTTGCGATTCAACCAATTCAAAAAAACCTCTTCCCATTAACAGGGATAGGAATAAATAGCCGATACTTTTTTAGACACCTACTTAGATTTATATCAAAATATTTACAAAGGCTAGCCTGATTTTGTGTCGGACAGTTATCGCATTAACGCTACTAACGCTTACTTTCTTCTACCCAAGTGCTGAGGGCAAAGAATCATGGGAAGATCAGCAAAACAGGTCTGAGAGTCAAACTGAGAAATACCTCCAACGATACCCAGAAATTCGTTCTAATCAATTCGTCTTTAAAGAGATTGTTTTGCCTGATGGCAATTCTCTTGAACTCGATCTACGAATCGAGCGGCCCAAATCTGACGGTCCGTTTCCCGTTGTGTTCTTCGTACACGGAGGGGGTTGGGTATCGGGTTGCAAATCCCATTTTTGCCATCATTCTTTCGAGCTTGCTAAAAATGGTATTGCCGGAGTAAGAATTGAGTATCGCTGGAAAAGCCAGGGAGGTGTTTACAGCAATGTTATTGGAGACGTCTTAGATGCTATCGACTTTATTCGGTCGCGAAGCAAGGAGTTAAATCTTGACTTCAGTCGTGTGGGCATAGCCGGTGGATCGGCTGGTGCTCATCTATCTGCCATTGCTGCCCAACGGACGCCCGAGTGTATTTGCTACGATGGATTCAATGGGCT
>CAYGQU010000043.1:0-11508 GCA_964352045.1 uncultured Planctomycetaceae bacterium | reverse complement strand
CACCCATCGAAGTGGATGATTCCAAACAAGCAATCCTGGCTGGCTTGGAGCCAAGTCCCAGCGATTATCCACGCTTTTTAGGTAGGGGATACTGGCCTGAAGTATTGGGGATTGAATTGGCCACCGATTGGAAAAGAACCCCTCCGAAAGAATTGTGGCGTCAACCAATTGGGGCGGGCTGGTCTTCCTTTGCCTTGGTCGATGAATTTGCTTTCACGCAAGAACAACGAGGACCAAGCGAATTGGTTGTCTGCTACGAAGCGGAAACAGGCAATGCTATTTGGACCCATGAGAACGTAACACGATTTGATCCTGAAGATACGCTTGCCGGAATGGGCGGACGTGGTCCACGAGCGACGCCGACCGTTGGGCTTGGTGTCGTGCTAACCCATGGTGCCACCGGTATCGTGAATTGTCTCGATGCGAAAACAGGGAAAGTCCGTTGGGCGGTTGATACGGTCGAGCGTTTTAAAACGAGCTCTTTAACTTGGGGCGATAGTAGTTCTCCCCTACTTGTTGAAGCGTCGGGAGAAATCGAGCCCCTTGCAATCATCGCCATAGGCGGACCGAAGGGCGTCACCTCGGGAAGCTTTAATGCGTCGATCGTCGCATTTGATTTGGCGACAGGCACCTTGCGATGGAAGTCGGGATGGCGGGAAACTTCCTACGCGAGCCCCATTTTGGTTGAGATATTAGGCGTTCCGACAATCGTACAAGTCAATCAAGATTTTGTCACGGGTTATGCTTTGTCGGATGGCCAAATCTTATGGGAGCATCCATGGCTCGGTAGTAGTAGTGGCGATGCCAACACAACGCAAGCCGTACCGGTTGGCAACGACCAACTACTACTCAGCAAAGGGTATGGTATCGGATCTTCGTTGATTCAAATTGAAAAATCAGAAATTAACTGGAAAACCTCGCCACTTTGGTCACCTCCGGTTAAAACCGTATTAAAAACAAAGCTTAGCAATCTCGTTGTACGAGAAGGGTTTGCCTATGGCTTGGACGCGGGGGTCTTACAATGCGTTGAGCTAGCGACTGGTAACAGCCAATGGAAAAAGCGACGTCGGCCTGCCATCGGCCATGGACAACTGCTGCTGGTTGGCGAACATTTGCTTATCACCAGCGAATCGGGTGAGCTGATCTTAGCAAAGATCGATCCAGAAAAATACGAAGAATTGTCGTCCGTGCGAGTATTGAGTGAGAATGCGATCTGCTGGAATAATCCAGCCTTGTCAAAGGATTTGCTCTTAGTGAGAAACTCAGAAGAAGCTGCTGCCTTTCGATTACCAACAATAGGCATCGCGCCATGAACCAATTCAATTGTCAACAACGAATTATGCTGGCTCGTTTTCTAACAGCCAATTCTCAAAGATCACATGATGAATGTGGGGGGCACGTAATAAATTCCCCTGCAGAGGCAAGAGGCTCGATAACCAAGGCCTAATCGCCATTTGCTGCACTGCTCGTAAGCCAAACGAACCAAGAGACCAGTCGCCCGTGGCCTGTCGAATATTGTCTCCCAGCCGTTTGAACGTTGCCGGAATCACATTGGGCTCTGGCCCCACATGGATTAAGGTTTGTACATCTCGCGATAAAACTCGGCCAACGACTTCCCACAGGCGCTGTGGCTGATCAACCCAATTACGCAAGACGGTGCGCGTGTTTACGTCGTTGTAAGCTGAATTCCCTGTTACGAGCGATATCACCGGTAGCCGTGGACCATGTGATCCGACTGGTACTTGTTCGATCATTACTGACGCACGATCTGGCACGTTTCGTTGCCTTACAATAGGTGTATGGAGCGGGGGCCATTTTGCTTCGTTCAAACGGACATTTACCCGGGCACGCATTTCCACACTCAGTTTGCGTTTGAGCTTTTTGATTGTATCGCCTTGCCCTAGGACCAGCATCGTATTGGGCGATAGGATTGCGGAAATGCCAATGGTGCCATTTCCATCGCAACTAATTTCTTCGCATACTTTACGCACGGTTAGCTCATTCAAAGCAGCACCCCGTGTAAAGACAACCCCCATCGTCGTATTCTCAGCAAGCGATGCACAATCAGCGGCCATTGTGAGAGGGATACGCAGAACGGCATCTGATTCAAAGGCACCTGCCGCGGCCGCAACGACTAATTCGCCCAGGCTGTAGCCAAACGCACAATTTGCTCGGCAAAGATCAATGCCATGCAATTCACGGGCAATCTCAAATTGTGCCAACTCAGCGGCAGCAATGATTGAAATTGCCTCGGCATAGCAGTCAAGACCTACGTCGATTCGGTCAGAGACTAATTCACAGAGGTCCGTTGATCGTCCTGTAATTTCGTTACAAAGTTCACCAGCATGGCGAAGTTGTGCGCGTAGAATCGGTCCATAGGCTGTATGGGCTAATAACTCGGGCGTTTTGCCGAGGTTGGTAACATTATATCCCCGCACTGCGATAGCCGAAGACGACAATCTTTTGGCGAGGTCCATACGTTGTAGGTTCCGTAATTGTTCTAGAAAAGTAGCAACGCTTTGCGAAGCTCTTAAAGATCCTCGCAAGTATGCTTACTTATACGTCATTTGTGGCAATCTTGTTGTTGCATTTTTGCAAGTTCCTTCGAAGTGTTACCGTATCGCTTGTAGGTTGGATGCTGTTATAGCAGGAGTCGGTATTTTGGCTTAGTGCAACTTGCCATTGGCCTGTTTAGGGTTCGGAAGGTGCTGATTGTATTAGATGCGCTTGCTTCAACAGGTAGAGTGATTCGACGCAGGAGAACACACGTTTCAAGAAATAAATTTAATGCGATTGGAGATCTTTTGTCATATTCAATGCTTTTGCGCACTAGATTTGATATGTGAAGAATTTCTTCGCTCAACCTTTAAACACTGATTTTGTAGTCTTTTTTCCTGGAGTTAGCATGCTTTCCGCCGAACAAATCATGACCACCGACGTTGTCACGATTACTCCAGATGCTTCTATCAAAGATGCAATTGAGCTACTTATCTCACGTCGTGTTAGTGGCTTACCTGTTGTGGATAACAGCGGGGCTTTAGTTGGTATTCTTACTGAATTCGCTCTGCTTGGCCTCGCTTACGATTCGAATATACAAAACGATACGGTTCAGTCCCACATGACGCGCGAGACCATGACGGTGGATGCCAAAGACTGCGTCAATAAGATTGCCGACCTTTGCATAGTTCACCGAATTCATCGACTACCTGTGCTTGATCGAGGCCGCTTGGTTGGTCTCGTATCTCGAGGCGATATTCTACGAGCCCTCTACGAAGCCAAAGCTCCCGTGGGTGCTTGCTAAAGTACTTCTACACCATTTTTGGCACTTCTGCTCTCTTGTCGTTCACAACATGTATTATGACATGTTTTTCAGCATGCGCTATTTACAACGCTTATGATGCTTGTTTTTCAATCGTTGTTAGGCAATCGCTTGACTGCCGCTTCTTACGAGCTAAATCATGCTAGCTAAAAAGTTTCTCCGATTGCTTGAATCATAACCCCACTCAAGCTTTTCTGCCTTATACGCTAGCGCATCATGAAGAAATTACTGCTAATTGAAGAAGACGCCACGTTGCGGGAAATTATCGCGTTTCGTTTTGAGTTGCTAGGGCATGAAGTGGTTTCATTAGCTTCGGGACGAGAAGCAATCGAATGGTTATCAGACCAACTACCTGATGCCATCATCGTCGGTCACTTTCTACCAGACATGGGTGGTCTCGAGTTGATTGATCGACTCAGCAACGAAGTTCGTACGAGCGAAGTTCCCGTTATGCTACTTTCGCCGAATGCCGAGTTGGACGATGTTCAAAAGGCTTTCAATGCTGGAGCTGACGATTACTTGGTAACTCCATTTGACCCGCTTGTGCTCGAAAAAAAGATGCGTCGACTGACGACATTAACTGAAAAATAACCATTAAACAGAAACATATTTTGGTCTGACTATGGCTCGCCTGGGAGACATCCTGATACGAGACGGCTTGATCACTCAAAGCCAACTCGACGCTGCCTTGGCCTCGCAAGGTTCCGAGAAAGGTATGCTTGGCCAGATCCTACTGCGTCGTGGGCTCTTGTCGATTGACCAACTCGGGGACGCGTTGGCTGAGCAGTATGGGGTGCCTTATCTCGACCTCGTACCACAATCGTTAAATCCGCAAATCGCGAGGCTGTTGCCTGAAGAATTAGCGCGTGAACGAACCTGCATTCCGGTCGGTATCAAAGCTGATTGTCTCGAACTGGCGATGATTGCACCGGACGATATTGATACGATCAGTGAAGCTGAGCTTATCACGGGTTATCATGTCCAGCCAATTGTTGCTCTTGATAGCGCCGTACTCGCATCGCTAGACCGTAGTTTTGACGACCGCATTGTTGCTCGTCAAACGATTATTGACATGAAGCTCGCTGATCTTGAAGCAGCTGAGTCGGCTATTGATGACGAAGTCGTAATTGAAAACACGGTACAAGAAGAGCAAGCCCCCGTGGTTCGACTCGTTCGATCAATCCTGATGGGTGCGATTAACTCGAACTGTAGCGATATTCATCTAGAACCGCACGTTCCCGAAATGCGAGTTCGCTATCGTGTTGATGGCGAACTACAAGCGGTAATGACGATTCCCAATCACACCGAAGAAGCAGTTGTTGCTCGTATTAAAGTGATGGCGGATATGGATACGACCGAAAACCGGCGTCCACAAGATGGTCGCTTGACCATCACGGAAGCAGGCTCCCGCGTAAACTTTCGCGTTAGTACGATCCCCACCGTAGGTGGAGAAAAAGTTGTAATGCGGCTACTTGACGAAGGTGGTAAGACATTCGAGCTAGCCAACTTAGGGTTGAGTGAACGCGATATCAAAACAGTAGAAGATCTCATTAGCCGACCTCACGGCATGATCGTTGTAACGGGCCCTACCGGATCGGGTAAAAGTACGACCATGTACTCGATTCTAGCAAATCTCAACTCGGTTAATCGAAATATTGTTACCGTCGAAGACCCAGTCGAATATCGTTTGACAGGTGTGAACCAAGTGGCAAGCGACAACGACCATGGCCTAGGATTTGCAAATGCCTTGAAATACATGATGCGGCAAGACCCTGATGTCATTATGGTGGGCGAAATTCGAGACCAAGAGACGGCTGCCACTTCGGTTCAAGCTGCTTTAACCGGTCACTTGCTTATTAGCACCTTGCACACCAACGATTCCATCGGTTCGGTGGCACGACTCAATGACTTGGGCGTAGACGACTTCAAAATCGGAGGGTCGTTGCTTGGTTCGATTGCTCAACGGCTATTACGCTCTATCTGCAACGAATGCAAGCAGCCTGTGAAGATGAACGAAACGCTTTGGGGAAAAATGATGGGGGATAAAAAGCCCCCCCAAGATGCTGTTTTCTTTGAAGGACGAGGTTGCAAGAAATGCCTCGGAACAGGCTTCACAGGTCGAATTCCGATTTACGAGATTATGGTAATGACTCCCGAACTGGCAGATGCTGTAGAAAAGGGAAAGCCTGCCTCAGAATTACGTAAAATTGCACTAAGACAAGGCATGGTCGAGCTAGCTAACGCCGGGCTCGAACAAGTCTATGCGGGTCGCACTACGCTTGAAGAAGTTTACTACAAGCTTTCAAGCTAGAAATGAAATCTAAAGGTTCTATCCATGCGTAGTGCAACAAAAAAAATATCTCGGCTAAATGTGACTTCCAACAAGGCAAATCCCAAAGCTAAAGGTGGATTTCGCCTCGAACTCAACAAACACCATGGTCTTACCAAGGCAGAAGGTACGCTTGTTTTTCGCAATCTGGCGACTCTCTGCAGCAATGGCGTTTCGCTTACGAAAGCTGTTGGTGCGTTAGCAGACGAACCTGGCTTAGAGAAACGACGCGAATTATTACTTTCTCTAAGACGGCGTCTTGAAGCAGGTGACACGTTCAGTCATGCACTTACCTATCTAGATGATTCTTTTGATAAGGTAACACTTAGCCAAATTCGTGTTGGTGAAAGAGCGGGTACCCTTTCGGCAACGCTAAGCCAGATTGCCCAGCAACGTGAAAAAGCGGGTAAAGTTCGTGAGGACATTATCAAAAAGCTCTCCTATCCCATAGTCTTAATGGTTGTGGGAATCTGTGTGGTTGGATTCCTATTAACCTATGTCGTTCCGGTTTTTGAAGAGACGTATCGTTCTGCTAACGTTCCCCTTCCTTGGATCACTGAATTTTTAATTCAAGTGGGATCCGTTTGTAAAAGCTACTCGTGGGTTTTCCTATCATCAGCAGCGGTGTCTGTCGTGACGCTAAAGAAAGTTCGTGAGAATGATAAATACGCAAAGATAATTGATGGTTGGCAGCTAACGGTGCCATTGCTTGGTCCATGGCTCCGAGACATCGCCATGTTGCAATTGATGGAAGTTCTTGGACGGTTAATGGAAGCTGGATTTACTCTAGCCGAGGCACTCGAAGAAGCGGCTGACTCGGTCGGCAATCGTGCTATGAAATCAGGTGTTAAGGATCTGCACCAGGCGGTTATGCGAGGCGAAAAATTCAGTCGTCAGGTCGAACAACACAGCGACCTGTTTCCTCCTATGGTTAGCCAACTAATCATTGTGGGGGAGCAAACCGGTCGGCTCACTCACTCGACAAGCGACATTCGTGCTTTACTCGAAGTTGAAATTCAACGCAAGTCGGATATTGCCGTAGGCGTTATCGAACCGGTTTTAACCATGTCGATGGCAGCAGCCGTAGCAGTGATTCTGATGGCTATCTACTTACCAATGTTCGATATGATTAGCACGGTGAGTTAAGTATGACTGCAAAGAAAAAATTATCGCAGACCTTTGGTGGATTTAGCTTAGTTGAGCTAATGGCCGCTGTTTCAATCCTAGGCGTTATTGCAACGCTTGCTCTTGTGACCGTTTCAAACGTTATGGACGAAGGGCAAAAGGCATCCTGTCATGTCAACCGGGCAGAAATTGAAATCCAATGCCAGCGATGGCATCGTAGCCAAGGAAGCTACCCAAGCTCGGGCCTAACGACCATTGGAGCTAACGTCAATTACTTCCCTGAAGGCGTACCAAATTGCCCCGTTGATGGCACAACCTATACGATCAACAACGCAACAGGATTGGTAGTAGGACACGACCATTAGAATCGCTATTATCCGATATTTAGTCCAGATTATCTTGTGCGATTATCCGCAATTTTCGCAGTGTCACTTTTTACAACCTAAGTTTAATCATCAGCGGGATACTTTCCCCTACATATCAAGCAGTATTAAAAACACCCCTATCATTTTTCACGTTAACGAGACGAGTATTATGTTCACTAAGACCAACAGCCGTCGCCAAGGGTTCTCATTGATGGAACTGTTGGCCGTAGTCACCATCCTAGGCATCATCGCAGCGATTGTCGTTCCTCGTGTAACGACCTCAAGCGATACCGCTAAAGCCAAGGTCAACGCCCATAACAAGAGTACTATCAACGCTGCCGTTGAGCGATATTACATCGAAACTGGCTCATGGCCATCGGCAGACCTCAACGAACTTGACGTGGTTGCTTACTTCCCAGACGGACTTCCAACCAATCCGGTCGATGGCTCAGCCTACGCTCTTAACGCTACGACCAATCGAATTGACTGATTATCGTGATTAAAATAAATCACAATGTAGTTTTCGCAAACGCACGCCCTCATCACGAGCGGCGTGCGTTTTCGCTACTTGAGCTTACTGCCGTAATTGCCATTGTTGGGTTAATTTCAGGAATGGCGATCATTCGCTTCGGACATGATACGATTGCCGTTGTCGATGGTGAAGGATTCGTTAGTCGATTATCTAAGAGCTTACAGGTAGCGCGTCGCATCAGCATCGCTGAAGGCTCAGGTGGTACGCTTCAATTCAATCGAGATTCAGGTAACGTCGCCTCATTTCAGATCCTTCGCGATACAGGTAGCGGTGACGTAGAAGTCGATAGCATCGTTAGCGTACCCAACGATGTGACCGTGACGACACCGGCGGATCGTTGGAATTATGATTATTCAGGAGCATTGGTTACGCCTGCTTCTGGAGGAACCATCACGGTTAACGCGCCCGGCTGGACATGGACACTCCAATCATTCGCTACAACCGGTCATTGTCGAGTGACCCGCACTGCTAATCCTTAGCGTTGCTTTTTTCTATCTTATGTTGACGACCATATGATGCAAGCTACGTTTGTGCATGATATTTAGGTCTAAATCCCGTCGTCGTGCAGCATGTCGCTCAAGGCATCGAAGAGCTATCCCGCAACAGCGGAGTGCTTACTCCTTGCTTGAAGTCGTCATGGCTGTTGGTTTGATGGCAGGTATGCTCGTGCCGTCGCTTGAACTCATTCGTAATGGCATCCAAGTCAGCGTCGAAACCGACCAGCGCCAATTGCTTGCCAACTTTGCTTCATCGCAAGTTGAACAACGGCTCGCAATGACGGCAGCTAGTTGGACGACAGGCAGCTTCTCAGGTGATTTTTCATCGGATGGTTTGCCTGAGATACGTTACATAACAATATGCACCGATGCTGCAGTCGATGGTGGCATCGTCGATACTTTGATGATTATCAGCTCGACTACCTATTACGATGCAAACGGAAATGATGCGCTCAGTGCTGGCGAACTGAGCTGCACCTACACGACTAAACTTGGCAATTTTGCTACCTACGAAGCTTTGGTACCGTGATTATCAATTCTAATAAAACTTGCCGACGTGCAGCGATGACCCTTTTTGAGGTGATGGCAACCCTTGCGCTTTCAGCAAGTTTAATGGCTTCGACGATGGTGGTTTTACGGTCAAGTCATGCAGCGTGGAAAAGCCACGGAGAAGAACTGGAACCTGCTTTCAGTCAGAATGCTGTGCAACGTTATGTAACACAACATACGCGTCAAGCGAATTCCGTTACAGCCATTTCAATTGCAACCGACACCTCAGGTACACTTACGATATTAAAATCGGACGGTACGACTTACAAGTGGGATTATGACTCGGGAAGTGTCATCTGCTCGATCAATGGTGCCAGTGCTGAACCGATTGCCGACAACATTAGCACTCTTGCATTTATTGGTTATGACTCGAGCCAAACACCAACCACAGACCCGAATGAGATACGCAGCGTTGCTTGCCAAGTTGGTATCATTCAGCCCACTGGCGGGAGTCGCACCACTTCCTCTTACAGCTGGTTGAGGTCTTGGTAATGCAACGTAATAGAATAGTGAAAAACAGGATAACTAATCGTAGTGGAGCAGCACTGTTAATGTGTCTGTTTACGCTATTTATAGTGAGCGCTTTTTTAGTCAATGTGTTTAGCACCGAGGCACTGCAACTTGCTTCGACAAGAAATTCCATTGAATACGAACAAGCTCTTTATCAAGCCAATGCAGGAATTCATCATGCTTGCGCTCAGCTGATGGCAGACAATTCCTGGCGAGGGACTTTAACTGATGGGGTCATACCACCAGCGACTAATCTCGACGGATACGAAGTTACTGCTTCCGACTCAGGCTCTAACGTCTTGATCCAAGCAATAGGCTATACAGGACTAGGCAAAAGAACTGTTGAAGCAATCATTGAATTATGAGAACAAATGATGTCTAAGAATAAATCAGATAATAACGATCGACGCGACGGTAGTGACCGACGGAATCAAGGACGGCGAAGGCGGCACGCTGATTCACGGTCCCTCAATATCGAGCTTTGTCATTCGGTCCTGCGTACTGCGCTATTGGTTGAAGATTCAAAATCCAACAAGCCTTCGCTAATAACCGAGTCGATCCGCTGGAGAAAAGAAGCCAAAGATCTTAAATCAAAAGAAGGGCTTGCCGAACTTACCGATACCCTACGTGAATACGTTGTTCGGCACCGGCTCGCTGGTTGCCGGGTATCGTTCGCACTAAGTAGCACCCTATGTGTAAACCGTGCAACGTCGGGCCCCATAGCAAAGGTTGAACAAGATATTAGTCAACTTCAAGAAAGAAGCCAACTCTATCTTGCATTAGGGCCAGGAGCAAAAACCACTGCGGTTGGTCGTAAGCAAATTGATGCCCGACACGTCCATGCTCTACTAACGGTTACAAGTAGTGAAACCATTGATCTCTTAGTACAAGCGGCTGAATCGGTTGGCTTGGTAGTCGATGCTGTTGAATCCGCTTTGGTTGCTCTTAGTCGGCTACATGGGTACTTGCATCCGGAAGATCACTCGCCGGCAATTCTTGCACAGCTTGATGAAGAGAAGTTTGAAATTGGTGTCAGCAGAAACGGACAATTGTTGCACGAGTATCGACCCGCTTCTGATACGACCACCAGCCGACTCGGTGCTACGATAGACACCCACTTCACACGTTTCCAACGCTTCTGCCAACGACAATATGGCGTTGGTGCGATGGAAATCACTCGCATGTGGCTCGTCGGAGAAGATAAGGAATTAGAAGCAACTAACTCTAAAACCAACGAGGGACTTATTACCGAAGTTCTTGATTTGAGCGAAGTCAAGAATCTTTGGAACATTGACGAGAAATACCCCATTTCGGCAGAATTAGGGGCAGCACTGGGGCTTTCGCTACGAGGTTACGCTGAGGACACGGGGGTTAGCCCCAACTTGATGGACCAGTTACACGAACGTGCTAAAGAACCAATTCGGCCTTTCTTAATTAAAGCGGGCGGTACAATTGCAGCAACGTTGTTGCTAGCAGCTAGCTTGTGGATGTTTAATCTTGAACAAGAATACGAGTTAAGTGTTCTCAGAACTAAAGTTGCCGAATCGAAACCTATTGAGTTACGAGGACGAATGCTTAGCAAACAGTTAAGAGAAAACAGCTTAGAAATTGAGCACTTATCGGTACTAGAGGCAAAAATGCCTGCCCAACAAATAAACCCTCTTATTGAACGACTTTCGCAATGCTTACCGGATGATGTATGGCTAAAAAAGCTGAATGTCAGCGACTTTACACATACGACAATCGTAGGTGCTAGCTACACCGAAAGTGGTGTCTACGACTATGTGCATCACCTTCAAGTAGTACCTGGTTTTGAAGAAGTAGCAATTCTAGGTACAGGTGCTGATCAAACAGCAAAAGGCCCGGCAACCCACTTTGATATTGATATCACGCTAGCACCCCAATTGGGTAAGGAATAAGCCATGAATGAGAACCCAATCGAAAAAGTTTGCGCAAGCCCCCATCGTTGGCTATTCGTTGCAGCAGGCACATTGGTAATCGCCCTCGTGAGCTTCCTTCCACAGGTCGATGTGTACCTTAACGCTCGTTCCGAACGTGCTGATTTGAAGGAACAATTGGAAATTGCCTATGAAATGGCTGACAAGCTACCGCGCTATGAAGAACTTACAGCTGAAAAGGAAATCGAGCTTGTTCGCCTGAAACTTAAAGAACTTGAGGAATCACAGATACCCGAACTACGGTCATGGCTTGTTAGTACAGCACGACAGGCAGGATGTCAGGTAAGGCGAATTGACTTTAACAAGCCAACCAAGTCACCATGG
>CAYGQU010000042.1:10340-11573 GCA_964352045.1 uncultured Planctomycetaceae bacterium | reverse complement strand
CGAGTGACCCGCTTCGCCAATGACTGAATCAACACTAAACGGCTGCTGAGCAGGCGTCACGCTGTTAATGGTCGGCGAGCCCATTTCACTCGGCATTTCGAGCTTCTGCCCCAACGCATGAGATTGCAGCAAGCAATAAGCAAAAGCGAGACCAAGGGCAAAAGTGAACCACGTATGAGTCGTGATCGAAAACTTCTTAGCGTGACATCCGTGTGCGATCATTTGGAATCGTTCCCAATCGGTTTTTTTTAGCCACCACGACGCACCTATCCTTTACGCCAAGGCATCCATACCTAAGACGTACAGCACATAGATCACCAAGAGTTTGGCGATCGTTTGTCGTGTTGTGTTTCGGCCACTTTGGTAGAAGAGACCACCCCAGAATTCACCGAGGCGGCGGGACTTTAAGAACTCTTGTCGATCAGCACAACCCCAATAAGCCTATTTTCTAGCCAGCCGATGCAAATAACTCAGTTAGCTGCTAGCACGACCAAGGAGCTGGCGGCTACCCAGGTGTCAACTTCGGTTGATGCCCCTAGGCCCGTCACCGGCCCGTCACCGGCCCGTCACCGGGGCCCATTACCGTCACCGGGTTCTCTAAGACGCGAACCGCTGGGGGATTTGCCTGAACCTGTATCCGAATACCAAAAGGCAACGTCGCATTCTTAGTAACATGCCCAGCAGGGAAATGATTTATGACAGGATACGGAACCTCTGCGAAGTAATCTAAGAAGACCTCATCGAGCGAGAAACTTGGACTATCGTCATCGTTTTCACACTTGCGAAACTCACCTAAAATGATCGCAGCGGGAGATTCTAGCTGTCCCGATAACTTCAATTGACGCAACATGCGGTCGATTCGATAGGGAGCTTCGTGAACGTCCTCAAGGAAAAGAACTTTGCCCTTGGTATCAAGCTGATAGTCGGTTCCTGTCAGCGAAGCAATCAGCGTTAGGTTACCCCCACAAAGGATGCCCTCCCCGCTCTTTCCCGTGCCTTGGCAGTAGTAACCCATGGGGGCATAGGAAGGAGCTTCGTAAGTAAAGCCCGTGGGTTCGTCCGAGGCCGAGGGTTGATTCTCGCTGGCAAGCAGATTACGCCAAAAGTACTTAGCTGAAAGAGGATGCAAATTCGATTCGCTGCCAAGGCCCCACATCGGATTGGGCGAATGAAACGTGACAAGCTGACATTTCTTTGCTAGTGCCATATGCAGCCCCGTGATGTCGCTAAAGC
>CAYGQU010000042.1:0-10330 GCA_964352045.1 uncultured Planctomycetaceae bacterium | reverse complement strand
GGCACGAATCTTTTCGTAATCGAGCAAATCAAGTATCCGCATCGTGCCGTAGCCCCCGGTGCCGGGAAAGATAGCATCAACTTCAGGATTGGTGAATGCATGCATTAACTCGGCTGCGCGCTGTTCATCCGAACCAGCCAAATAACCCCACGATCGAAACAGATCGGTAGGTACTAAGACCTTGAAGCCCCTGGCTTCGAGGCGTTCCTTGGCAAGCGTCATCCGGGTGCTCGACAATTCACCTGCTGGTGCAACGAACATGATCGTATCGCTCGACTCGAGGCCAAGAGGCCTGATCATCGCCTCATCGGCAAACGTTTTGATAGTTGCTAGAAGCAGCAGGCTCAGCAACACAGAGATAGCCAGGCTAAGGCGAATGGTGGGCATATTTATCTACGCGTGCAATAAAAGTGGGCGACAACCGACGATGTTTGGACAACCGACGATGTTTGCTTTCATTCTAACTAAGCCGTTGCCCAGCAAGCAGATCGTTCTGTCTTATTGCGCCATCACGCGAAATGTTGCCGCAAATCATGGAAACACAGCAGCCGTCTAACGCACCGTCGCAATAACTCGATTGAAGTGCAGTTGAACTTCGCCATCAATCACTCGTCGCACTCCTTCGACCAGACAAGCGGGCTCATTTTCCGATTGTCCTTTGCGGATAATCTCTTTAAGCGAGGTGCCAGGAGGCACAGAATAGGTCGATTGATTGATCGTTTGATTGCCCGCATCAAGTTCGGGAACAATAAAGTGGCAAGTCGCACCATAGGTTAGCATTCTTGCCGCGTTGGCATCATGGTAGGGTCGTATTCCTGGGAAGCTTGGTAACAGACCATGGTGCAGATTGATAATCCGCCCGCCGGCATACTTCCAGCAACTGGCGGCTGGTAAAATTCGCATGTAGCGAGCGAGAATTACATAGTCGACTTCAAATTCGTCACAAATCGAAATCATTTCGTCGTCGTCAGGATCGCCCTCATCATCACCAATCTTTCGCCAGGGGACATCATATTTTTGTGAAAGCCCTGCGAGCTTTGAGCGATTGCTAATCAAGACCGAGGCATCAGCTTGTATCAAACCACTTTGGATCGCTTCAAGTACTGCCGTTGGGGTCTCTTCGCGATAGGTGCAGCAAATCGCAATGCGAGGCTTGCGTCCATTGATGTCAGGACTCCAAGCACGAATAGACAACCCGGTATGTTTACTGATCTCATTAATTGTCGGATGCACCGAGGAATATTGATCTTCGGCTAACTCGACACGCATCAGCATTGAAAAGACTGACTCGGCGTCGTGGTCGTACATTTGGATCTCAGCAATATTGGCACCTAAGCCAGTAAGCGAGTGTACAATCGGATCTGCCAAGCCACGATTATCGGGACCAACGGCCGTGATGATGACTTGCATAGTATCTTGATAAGGAAGCGTGGGTAACTACTATTTCGTAGTATGTTACTTTGTGTTCAGGCTTTTGCCAATTCATTAACATTAGCAAGCTTCTCGGGTAGTTCGCCCCATAGTGATTTTAAATCGGTGTTAACTAAACCTATCGGCGTTAGGTGCTGCTCTTTAGGTGCTGGCTGGCGATGACTTTCAAAAGCGTTGTGGCCATAGCGGCTAGCCAAATAATCAGCAACATAAACGGCATGAGCCAGCTCGCGACCTTCTTTCGGACAGCTTTGTGGCTGCCGATGATAATCTATTGCTAGCACATGCCGATTCGGCAAGCCTGATTTTAGTGCTACCTGAGCGCCCAACTGGACATGATCGAATCCGAGCACTCTTTTTTCAGCCTCGTAAAAATCAACCCCGGTTCGATAGAGCAAGAAAATCTTAGGAAGGAGTTTACCAAGGAATTGATTCACGAAAATCAAACCAAGGTCATGAAGCAAACCAATTAAATAAGCTTCTTCGTGATTACCAATGTGCTGTCGTTTGGCAATATTACGAGAGAGCGTAGCAACGCATACCGAGTGATTCCAAAGGTGCGCTGGGTTGATCTCCCCCACTGTTGTAGGACGATTGTAGATTTCTCCAATAGAAACCGTTAGGGCAAGGTTACGGACATTTTCCGTTCCGAGTAACGAAATTGCCATCTTCAGGTCCCCCACACCTCCGCGAATTCCGCAGTAAGCTGAGTTAACAACCTTCATCAACTGTATGGCAATGTTTGGATCTTGCTCAATTACGGCAAGCAAATCGTCTGCGTTCGAGTTATCGTCCTCTACCACTTGAAGAATCTGCACCGCAATCGAAGGCAATGTGCAGAGGTCGCACAGCTTCTGAAACAGCGGGTCGATTGTTGTTTTCACTGGTCTTACCAAAGGGTAGGAAGAATTCAACGGTTCATACTTAGCCGTCTTGAAAGATGGTTAATGCAGTAAAAAACTTAGGTGATAAAAACAACACATGCAGTGTGCAATCCTTCAAAGGAATCAAACATTCTCGATCAACTGACAAAAGTTACCGTATCTAAAAAGATCAGCCCAACTAATCCATGAAGAACCATGAGGGTTTCCACATCATTACGCCTTAAGTTGGTAGTAAATAGAAAAACCGTAACAGACATTAAACGCATTGGAATCGTTACGAATGTTAGTTCTTAAGACAGGTTTCGCATTTGAATAAAAACCTCGATAGTTTTTGTGAACTATAGTTTTTTTACAGAATCATCGTTTGAAATGGTGTTCCACTCGGTTATCCAGTTTGTTAGCTGCCATGAATTCTCAAGACAATGCCACTGCTACGATCGATTTGCCAAGCACGGTTGAAAAGGCAACTAACACGTCGCCACCGAAACCAGAAGATAGTCAAGTTCTTGATAATCTGCTCGACCGTATTAACAGCATTACCTCTGCCCAAACACCAGGACTAGCCAAGTCGATGGCGAGCGATATGAATGCGAAGGCTCGAACCACAGCTCCCTCTGGCATCGCCTCCGGGCATTCAAATTTAAGGGGAAATCAGCAGGTTGAAAATCAGCAGGTCATCGAAGAGTGGTTTCCCGTCGAACCTGCCTCGCTAGCCAAAGCGGGAGTTACGAGTTCGGAGGTTGAAACTTTCATTCTGAAGTATCTCAATGCTAGGGCTGAAGCGTCGGGACGTGAAATTTCGGAGCAAATAAAAATCCCCTTTCGCATTGTCGATCCGATGATGCAATCGCTTAAAGACGACCACATGGTCGCCCACAAAGGGGCTGGTCTGATGAACGACTACGTTTATCAGCTCACGATCGAAGGTCGCGAAAAAGCAAAAAAACTTGCCGACCATTGCTCCTATTACGGATCGGTACCAGTACCGCTACACACCTATGTCGACAGTGTAAAAAGACAGACAATCGCAACGCAGAAACCTACCGAAGACGATCTACAACGAGCATTTGCCGACCTATTAATCGACAAGGATATGCTTCGCCGCTTAGGGCCAGCTATCAACTCGGGCCTCGGTCTTTTCCTGTTCGGAGCACCAGGTAATGGTAAGACAAGCATCGCAGAACGCGTGACGAAATCATTCGGAGAGTTCATCTGGATTCCTCGCTCGATCGGCATCGATGGCGAAATCATGCGGCTTTATGATCCTAGCATGCACGAAGAAGCACCTGTCGAGGCATCCAATGGTTTAATCGAAGAACGTCGCTACGATCCGCGTTGGGTTCGTATTAAACGACCCACGATTGTCGTCGGCGGAGAACTCACGATGGAAGCGCTTGAAGTTACTTACAACCCAACGACCAACGTCAGCGAAGCGCCCGTCCAGCTTAAAAGCAATTGCGGAACGCTTGTAATTGACGACTTTGGCCGGCAACGGATGACGACCGATGAATTGCTCAACCGTTGGATCGTGCCACTCGAAAAAAGATACGACTTCCTTAATCTCGTCAGTGGTAAAAAACTACAAGTCCCGTTCGATCAGTTGATTGTCTTCTCGACAAATCTTGAGCCAAAAGACTTGGTCGATGACGCCTTCTTGCGTCGAATTCCTTACAAGATTGAGGTCAAAGACCCCGACGAAGCTTCGTTTCGCAAGCTGCTGCAAATTATGGCCAAGTCGCTTGAAATTGCTTACGACTCCGAAGCAGCCGATTATCTCGTCAAGCAACATTATTTAGCAGTCAATCGCCCTTTCCGATGCTGTCAGCCACGCGACCTCATGCTTCAAATTCGTAATTATTGTCGCTATGTGCGCAAACCCCAGGTTATGTCCAAAGAAAACGTCGATTTCGCTGTCGACAACTACTTTGCGATTATGTAATTAGCTTATCAGTTCTTAATTTTGGTACGGCCCATAAAGGTTTGTACTACTTAACCCGGACCGAGAAATTTCGATATGACACCGCGACAAATTCAGTTAGTCAAAGAATCCTGGTCTCACATCGAGCCCGTTGCCGATCATGCAGCACGACTCTTCTACCTGAGATTATTTGACGAACAGCCCGAAATTCGTGATGGCTTCAAAACCTCGGTCTCAGGGCAAGAGTGTCAACTAGCCGAAGCTTTGAATGCAACGGTCAAGCGCCTCAGCGAAGGTGCAAGCGACAAGGCTGAAGAACTTCCCGAGTTAAGCACCTTACGTGAATTCCACACGCTCAACGGAATTTGTGCCGAACGGTACGAACAAGTCGCTAACGCTCTATTCTGGATGCTCGAACAAGAACTCGGCGCTTCGCTTGATACCGATACGCTCAACGCGTGGCGCGAAGTCTATAGCGAGCTAAGTAACCGAATCCTAGGCAAAGATTTAGCCGTCGCTTAAAATCTCCTAAAAGAGAACCTGTAAGAATCGGTGGTTCTTTCAGGCAGGGGCATGGTTAACGACTGTAAAATTTTATGTGAAATTTCTATTCGATCGCATGCGCCTATTCGATCGCATGCACATAGCCATCACCGGCTAGGATGAAGACCTTATCTCGATAGATGCATAGGGTTGATTCCTCGACACGCTGACCAAACTTGTAGATCCAGAGTGGTTTGCCCGTAGGGGCATCGAGGCAGTAGAACAAAGGGGTGTTACCTGACCCGATATACACACGGTTATTAGCGATTGCCGGGGCGGATAGACCTCCTCCGTCAGGGAAAGTCCAGTAAATCTTTGCTGTTGTTAAATCCACACAATAGACACGTGATGCCATAGGCACGCCCCTCAATCCCGTACCAACTCTGGCGGTATAGTAAGCTCGATCATTATAGAATGCCGGAGTAGCATTGAAATTGGTGAACTGTCTCTTTTCTTCTGGGTTTATGTTTCCGTGACTTAGGATATTCCCATTCTTGGCGTCAAAGGACATGAACACGTTCGCGTGATGTGGCAAATATATTTTTCCTTCATTAGCAATAAGTGTTCCCGAATCAAGACCGATACCGTTCTCTTTCCAAACGATTTCGCCAGTCTTTTTATTAAACGCATAGAGAGAACGACTCCAGGAACCGAAGTAGACTAGGTCGCCGTCGATGGCAGGTTCTGCCGGCACGGATTTAGCCATTGGATACATCCATAAAATATGCCCGGTTTCGGCATCGAGACAGACTGCATGGCCGTCAACAGTTGGGACATATACCATTCCCTCATCTACAGTCGCCGAGCCCCACACCCAACCACCAGGTAGCGTCTGCTTCCAGATCAAGTTACCTGTCTCAGCATCCACGCAGTAGAAGAACCGCTCTCCACCTTGCTGACCGACGAACACTTTGCCATCGGCAATCGCAGGCGCGACGGAAATCGCTCCCCCCATTTCAAATTTCCATATCTCTTCACCTGACTCTGCGTCCACGCTATGCAGAAATCCTGCTGGATTACCAAAGTAAACCTTGCCTTGTGCGGCTGTCGGTTTCGATTGATAGTAAGTCCCACCCGACAGAATATCGGTGAAGATTCGTTCTCCTTGCTCGTTCTCGTAGGCGTTAAGAAGGCTCCGTTTCCAGAGCAGCTTGCCATTGTTATCAATACGGCGTAGCCACAAGTCGCTGTCATTAATCAAGACTGAATCCTCCGTGCCAACAAGATCAGCATAGATCGGATGCGTGGAGATTTTCTTTCGCCATTTGACCGCTCCGCTAGGGCCAAGGCAGGCAACTGTCCCATCCACGGTGGCAACCAAAAGTCCTGTGGAAATCATTGCAGGCTTCGAACGAACCCAGTCCGTCAGTTCACTTTGCCATAGAATTTTTCCAGAAGAGGCGTCTAGGCAATAACAGCGTTTATTGGCACTTCCAACATATAGTTTATTGTCGATAACTAGCGGCATCGAAAACTGTTTTCGAGCGCGTTGTTCAACCTCATCCACCCGAGTTTGCCAAATCAAGGAACCGTCGGACTCACGCAACGCATAGAGCACTCCACCATTGGAGCCGAAGTAGACGGTTCCGTTTTCCAGAGCAACCGCGGTATTCACTGCGCCCTCGGCACGAAACTTCCAAGCGATTCGCTCGTGATGGCTGGCTTGCAGATTCAATGAATAAAGATATCCCTCCATCGTTCCCTGCAGCACGCGGTTCTTAGTCAAAATTGGCTCTGCTAGAGCGTCGATATCCCCCACATTAAAGTCCCAAAATCTTCGCTCATTGTTCACGTCGGCACAGATCAAGCGATTGAAGTTTTGGCATATCGCAGGGGAGCCATAGATGTCGTGAACCCCAAACGGGTAGACCATAAAGTCACCATTACTAGCAACGGGCGCAACTTGCGTACGGTAATCGACGTGCCCTGCAAACGCTTTGGTCAGAGTCTTACCAGTCTTTTTATCAACATAGACTAGATGCTTAGCCTGCCCTTCATTGCCACCATGACTGTTAACTTCGCGGAGTACAATACGGTCTTTAAGAACGATAGGCGTCGATATTATGGCGGGATATTTGTAGATGCCCAGTAGCGGATGACTCTGGGTCGATTTCCAAATCTCTTCTCCACTCGCTAGGTCTAGGCAGAGACTCGTCGTGTGCATACCAGGTGAAGCGACATACAAACGATCACCTTCAATAACAGGCCGCGCGTACCAACCAAGCCCAACAGGGTACTTCCAGGCAAGCTTTCCTGTCTTGGGGCCAGGGGCTGTTGTGTAACCTGTGTTGTGCTTGTTCCCTTGAAAAAGTGGCCAATCCGCTTCAAAATCCCCTTCCGAGTTTGCTAAGGAAGGATCCCCCATAAATGGTTCGTAGATCGGCCCTTCTATTGCCAATTTCTGAAAGATACCTTCAATCACATTGAACCCTTCATCTACCACCTTACTTATCTCACCAATCGCTTGATCCTTCGCCTCCCCTTTGCTGAAAGCGACTTTCTGCTCCAACTCATAATACGACTTGTCAATTTCAAAGAACGCATGCGTATCCGCACATTGCTGTTGTAAGCTGCCCAACCAAACAAACAGTAACAACGCGCGCTGCTCGTAGTCTTCCCTGGTAGTCGGAGCGGAACGCACCTCGGCACGGACACGATCAATGTTATGGTCACCGCTAGAACGGAATTGAGCTGCCAGGGATGGGCATGTGAATAAAGCTACTGCTAAGACCATTACCCAAAGTTGATTCATCAAGCGGCTAGGTGAGGTTTCGGTTCTCATCACGATCGACTCGTGCGCGGGCTGGCTGGTAAGAATCGGGTTGGTAAGAATTTGGTTGATAAGAATCTAGGTGCTGTAGAGTTGGGGTATTGTAGAGTTGGGTCTATCGTACAGACAATCAAAAACTGTTCCGAACGGCATATAAAAATCACTTTTGTTTGCATCTTGAATCGTAACTTAACGACAACTTATGATCAATAAAGGTCTACGTAAAGGGGCCACTACGTAAAGGGGTCAGGCCTCTTTTATTTGGTTTCGATTTGAGGTATTATCCTGCGTATGCCAAGACCACCAAGAGCTGACAAAGCAAACGGGCTGTATCACGCCCTCAACCGCGGCAACCTCCGTGCTGACATTTTCAAAAAGGAAGCCGACTTCGCTGCCTTTGAAGAGATTTTGCATGAAGCATTGGAAATTCATGAGGTTGAACTCTACAGCTATCAGCTGATGTCCAACCACTATCATCTCGTCCTGCGACCACTTGTCGATGGTGAAATGAGTCGCTTCATGGGCTGGGTTAGCTGGACGCACACCATGCGTTACCACGCTCACCACCATACCAGTGGCATGGGGCACGTTTACCAGCAACGCTACAAAAGTTTTCCGATTCAGGACGACGAACATTTTCACGTTGTTTGCCGTTATGTCGAACGTAACGCGTTGCGTGCCCGCCTTGTTAAACGTGCCGAGAAATGGCGTTGGGGTTCGTTATGGCGATGGCTTCAAAAACCGGAACCTGAGCCCAAGCTTCTCTCGCCTTGGCCTCTGCCAAGGCTTCCCGGCTGGGTGGCACGTGTCAATGAACCACTCACGGACACAGAACTAGCAGCCGTCCGACTTTCGTCACAGCGAGGCAAACCGTTGGGCGATGATAAGTGGGTTGGTTCGATTGCCAAACGGCTCGGCTTGGAATCAACCCTACGCCCCCGGGGAAGACCAAGAATCCGACCTCTCGAAGAAGAAAACAATGAAGCGAAAAACAAAGAGGCCTGACCCCTTAGATTCTTCTGTAGACGCTGCATCTCCTTCAACATCAAAGGTAGAGTTTTTCTCAAATGACGCGGGAGCAAGGTTCGTAGATGCGCTGGGCGCCAAAAGGAAATAAAAATAGCAGGGCGGTTGATGGATTTGACCAAACGAAACTCGATTTGATATACAGCAATGGCAATTTTTTATGCGAAGTAAAAAAAATCAAGAAGCTTATGGCTCTAGGTTGCGATTGCTAATTACCTATCTTGTATTGATAAACATGGTTTTGGTTGGTGCGTACACGTCTTCATTTTTAGTGATTAGAAATATTGCAATAAATCGTTCCGTGGAATCACAGAGTAGTTATTTATACACATTTGTTGACATGGAAAACATACCAGGCAACACGAAGGAGGAGGTTGATGCCAACTACGATCGCAGAAAATCCCAGCACCAGTTACTATATTTTTTTACTACCCCTTAACTAAACTAGAGTATCCTTTAGGTTGTGAGCACGGAGCCGGAATTTTCTAGTAAATACCCACTCATTCAGTAACTGAAGGGTAGTAATGAGTTAGCATAGAGGATAAATCATTAGTTTGGATTTTAGTGAGACTTGCTGAACAACTAACCCGAAAGAAATATGCCAGTTTGCATGTTGTAGTAAGTCCTTTGGAGCAGTTGCATCCCTTGTCGCAACAACTGAAAAATCAATGGCGCACCTTGAATTTTGTGTCATAGCAGAAGTAGCTAGACTAGGGAAATCTAAGGGGTCAGGCCTCTTTGTTTTCTTCTTCTCTGAGCGTGACACAACCTCGCTTCGTCAGCTCGTGGTGGTTAGGACAATAAGGGGCAGGCCTCTATTTAAAGATTATCTCAAGCACCCGTTCTGCAACGGCGGGTGGCACTTTGTAGCAAGAAAGCTCATCCCTATTTTCACCGCTCGGATCAATCCGGCTGTAGCAACCGTCGTAACAATTTGCTACTTGCTCTTCGTGCCCACCACCGTACCCGGGCGCTCGATGCCAAAGTCGAGTGGCAACTGCGGGTCATTTTCGCTCTCGGTCCCTATCTCTTCAAATAAGAGGCTCGGCTGGATGTCGCGATTGTGCTGGTACTTGCTGGCGTACTCGGTTACTTCGCCAACGAGTTCGTGGTAAATGATCTGACAGATCGGTACGCCTGGGTAGATGCGGACTGGTTGGACGGAAAAGAGTTCGAGAGTCCAGTAGCCTGAGAAACCAGCGTCACCGAAGCCGGCGGTAACATGGACAAACAAGCCGAGCCGACCGATGGATGATCGACCTTCGATCTGAGGTACAAGATTATGTGTTGTCGTCTTCTCGGCCGTACGGCCCAAATACAATTGATTGGGGTTAAGGACGATCCCCTCGGAAGGGATTTCGATCCGGCGGACCCGATTCGGCTTGGCCATATCGAGCACCAATTCTTCGTACACCATGAGCTCGTTGTGGAGCGTGAGGTTGTAGCTGTTGGGATTCAGCCGCTTGTCGTCGAACGGTTCGATAAGAATGTCGTCCCCAAGACGCCGTTCGATTTCTTGACCCGAGAGAATCATGTTGGTGGTTCCGTCCGTTAAGCCATTAGGTATTACGAGATCGAAATCGGATAATTATCGTCGGCTAAGGCACGACTCCAATGCGTGGACAAAAACGCCGCATCGAGCAATTATCGCAGTCGGGCCGCCGTGCTTTGCAAACTCTTCGTCCGTGATAAATCATTTGGTGCGAAAAGTCGACCCATCGGCTGCGTGGTAAGAGCTCAATTAGCTCTTTTTCTACT
>CAYGQU010000041.1:5206-11721 GCA_964352045.1 uncultured Planctomycetaceae bacterium | reverse complement strand
AAGTAGCCGAAGCGATTCAATTATCCGAACAACAAGTTGCCAACTTCAAGTACGACTTTTTAGCAAATCTTAAAAAGCGAATGCGCAAGCAAGGCCTTGATGAAGAAGTCTTCCCCGAACTAACCGAAACGGATTAAAGAAAGATTGGACCCCCTACAGGAAAGAACTCCGATGTTCTCCGACGCAGAACTTCAAGCCTATCTCGACGAGGCGGCCGCACCTAAGCGGATGGCTGCAATCGAAGCGGCGCTTCGCGAAGAGGAAACCCTTAGGCAAAGATTGGCCGATCTCGTATCGGCCCGCGATGCAGGGTTGCACTCGTTAGGTGAAGTCTGGAGACGTCGACGGTTGACTTGTCTGACGCGTGAACAATTAGGAAGCCACCTGATGGGCATACTACCAACCGAGTTGGCCGACTATGTGACGTTTCACATCGAAGTAGCAGAATGCCGATGGTGCGCCGCAAATCTCGATGACTTACAATCACAACATTCGGCAGCAAACAATTCCGACTCGGCCACTCCCCGACGCGAGCGCTACTTTCAATCAAGCGTCGGTCGACTGAAGCGATCGACTGAAGCAGAGTGATTAGGGAGCAGCAGTGACTTCTTGGTTGTAGAGATAACTCTCTACTTGTGGTTCGTACTCGTTGCTGTCCATCAGCACCATGCCAACAAAGAGCACTAAGAAAACTACCGAACCGATGAGCACGATGCTGCTAATGAGTTTGTCATGCTGAAGGTGCATGAAAATCACAGCTACGAGGGCCGCTTTGACGGTGGCGATGGCGAGGGTTATGGGGATATCAAGCCACGATAAATCTTGGGGCGTATCGAAGATCATCGGAGCAACATACTGCATTGGTACGCTGGTCAGTTGTAGCGTCGCCATCACGCAGGTGAGAATCGTCAATGCGACCAATGCGATGAATGTTGTGATTAAGAGCTTAGGGCTCGAAATAGGATGTTCGTGATGAGCCATGGTATTGCTTATTTTCGTAGGGCTTATCGAATAATTCGTAAGGTTTTTGAAAATCCGAATTAGTGAATTAAGTACATCAGTGGGAACAAGTAGATCCACACCAAGTCAACCAAGTGCCAATAAAGCCCAACGAATTCGACGGGGCCATAAAATTCGGCGCTGAAATGGTTGGCAGCTGTGCGGGCGATGATCCAAGTGATTGCTATCATTCCAGCAATAATGTGAATCGCGTGGACGCCGGTCATAACGAAATAGATGCTAAAGAAATTTTTCTCGGCAAAGCGTTTATCAGCAGGTGTCGGCGGTTGCATTCCGGTTGGAGCAGCCTCTTCAGCCGGTGCTTCTTCCGCATGAGCCGCGTCCCCGGTGGCTGCTTCGTGTGTGTGCTCCGTCATGGCGGTATGCCCACTATCGTGACCCGTTGCATGATCCGTGGCGTGTCCCGCATCGTGAGCACTTCCGTGCGATTCGTCGCGGGCCATTTCTTGGGCCGTGGGCATAATGCACTTGGCGAGCACAATTCCGCCGCCAACGCCGATCAGGCTAATACCGATTGAACCAAGCACCCAACCTCGAACGACTGCCCCTGCCGAAGCACGACCAACGCCATAAAGTGAGACAACAATACCAGCGACTAAAAAGCCAATCAGAATGCCCGGCATTCGCTCATGCCAATAGCCATGGCTCGAATGGACACCTTCGGTAAAAGTATAAAACCCCGCAGGGTAAATTCCCTCGTCCCATTTATGGGTGTATTCGACCGTCTTAACGCCCATGAACAAGGCAGCGCAAAACAGGGTAAAGAGGTGCGTATAGAGGATCGTCGCCCGATCGCTCCGCATCGCAGCGCGAACGCCCCAAGCAATCGCCAAGCTACTGGCCAGTAGTACGATGGTGTTGATCGCACCGAGCATCGTGTTCAGATGATGGTGTGCGTTAACAAAGACTTCAGGATGGTGATAACGATACACCGTATAGGCGGCAAACAAGCCTGAGAAGAACATAACTTCCTGGGCCAAGAAGAGCCAAATGCCAAGCTTCCCCGCCTGGAATTGCTGTTCCAGATCCTCAAAGTGGTGGGCTAGGTGAGGATGATGGTCGTCATGGCCGTGTTCATGCCCCTCGGCATGAGAATCGGCGTGCTCCGGCGAGAGGGTGGCTGAAGTCGACATAGTATGATTTGGGTTGCGAGTTGGTGATCCCCGTTGATCTCGGGGTTCAGGTTGTGGGGATCAAACCCGTGTTTCTGGGGATGCCCTGTCTAGGGGGAAATGAATTTCAGCATCAACAACGTCATGGCTATTGCGTTGTTCTTTTAGGTCGTTGCGGGTGCCGTCGGTTGTTCTGCCGGCTTAGCCCCACGGGTTAAGTCGGGCAACATTTCGACGTAGCCCCCTTCGTCTTCAACGTAAACAAAATCATCGTATACGTAAGGGCTGCCAACCCATGGATTGACTTCAAAGTTTTGCTGCGTTGGTGGCGAGCAACACTTCCATTCGAGCGTTGCTGCACCCCAGGGGTTGTCGGCTGCTTTCTTTCCTTTGAACAAAGAATAAAGCAACGTTAAAGCAGCAAGTATTAAGCCAATACCTAGCACACAGAAGCCAAGGGTTGACATCTTATGCAGGTATTCAAATTCAGGCTTGTAGGCTGCGTAGCGACGAGGCATTCCCTGCGTTCCTAAAATGAACTGGGGAAAGAACGTCAAATTGAAACCGATAAAGACGAGTAGGCAGGCAATTCTTGCCGCGACTTCGTTATACATTTTACCAAACATCTTAGGCCACCAATAATGGAGCCCCGCCAAGAAAGCGATCAGCGTTCCCCCCACCATCACATAATGGAAGTGGGCGACCACAAAGTAAGTATCGTGCAACGGAACATCGACCGACAACGCACCAAGGAACAGGCCCGTCAAACCACCAATCGTAAACAAGAACAAAAACGAAAGGGCGTAGCACATCGGCGTAGCTAACACGATTGACCCCTTGTACATCGTCGCTAGCCAGTTGAAGACCTTAATCCCCGATGGAATCGAAACGCTAAACGTCAAAGCACTGAAAACCACCGCAGCTAACTTGCTTTCCGTACTAGTAAACATGTGGTGTCCCCACACTAAAAAGCCCAGTAGGGCAATGGCGACCGAACTATAGGCAATAAAAGTATAACCAAAAATATGCTTACGGCTGAAAGTCGGAATGACTTCACTAATAACCGCCATTGCTGGCAAGATCATGATGTAGACGGCAGGGTGTGAATAGAACCAAAAGAAGTGTTGGTACAACACGGGGTCACCACCGCGGGCAGGATCGAAAATGCCGATGCCCAAGGTTCGTTCACAAATCAGCAACAGCAAAGTAATTGCCAGAACGGGAGTTGCCAAGACTTGAATAATCGCGGTCGAGTAAACACCCCAAAGGAACAGAGGCATGTTGAACCAAGTCATTCCCTTCGGCCTCATCGTGTTCACAGTGACAATGAAGTTCAATCCGGTAAAGATCGAGCTAAACCCAAGGATAAACACCCCCATGGTTGCAGCGATAACGTTCGTCGAGGTGGTCGTACTGTACGGCGTGTAAAAGACCCAACCGGTATCGAGCCCGGACGTAAAGAGGACGATCACAAAGAACAACGAGCCGAGTACATATAGATGAAAACTCGCAAGGTTCATCCGCGGAAAAGCAACATCCTTGGCACCGAGCATGATTGGCAAGAAAATATTGCCAAGCGCTGCCGGGATACTTGGAATGATAAACAGGAACGTCATGATAGCGCCATGCAGCGTAAACGCTTGGTTGTAAGGATCTTGCGTATCAGCAAGATTATCGCCCAACAATTCGTTTGTGCCGTTCCATAGTTCAAAACGGACCAACCCGGCGTAAATCCCACCCAACAAAAAAAACGTGAGGATACTCACCAAATACATCACGCCGATCCGCTTATGGTCCAACGTGAAGGCCCACGACTTGAAAACCTGCCAAGCCGTGAAGCCAGCAGGGTTTGACAGGTAGCTAGGACCTTGAGGAATCTCGACCCGACTTCTCGAATCGAAATTAATATCGGCGGTGTCAGTTGCTTTGGTAATCATGATAAAAGCCGTTTGCGGTTTGCGATTGGCTGGAGCAAGTAGCGTAAAAAATTATTAGGTGGTTAAGCTGCTTTTTCGGCTGCTGGTTCTTCCGTAGGGGCTGGTTCCTCTGCCGGCTTGGTAGCCGCATCGGTTGTGGCTTCCTCTTCTTGACCCGTCTTCTCTTGACCCGTCTTCTCTTGGCCCGTCTTCTCTTGGCCTGGTACGCCGCCCACTTCGGCCCAAGTCTTCGGAATCGCGACTCCTGAGTCAGGATTCATGCTTTTATGGAACCAAATCAAAGCTGCAATCTCTTGTTCGTTGAGCTGGCCTTGGTAACTCGGCATGACCCCTTTATAGCCATCCCGAATCTTAGCCATCGGGTTGAGGATCGATTCGCGAATGTAGTTTTCATCGACCGTGACTTCACCAGCTGAGGTCCCTACCTTCGTACCGTAGGTTCCCTTGTAGGTGGGTCCTGTTCCTTTCGTTCCATCGAGTGAATGGCATTGCGCACAACCGCGTCGTTTGTAGAGCGATTCGCCTCTAGTTACCGGCGATTCGTTTTCATCCCAGACCATCGCCTTGGCAAGCCAGGTGTCGAACGTCCCCGACTTGTGAACGACCACTTTGGCGATCATCGCCGAGTGACCTTGTCCACAGTACTCGGTGCAAAACAGGTCGTACCCATTTTCGTCCGATCCCGTTAAATGAGCTTCCGTCTTTGGGTCGAAATTTTCGGCATTCGGCTTATCTGCCTGAAACCAAAGCGTACTGTAACGTCCTGGAACACAGTCCATCTTCACACGGAAGGCAGGAATATAAAGGCTGTGAATTACATCGTCCGAACTCATTACCAATCGCACTGGCTGATCTTGTGGCACATGCAAATTGGAATCGACGTAGCCATTGGGGTAAATGAACGACCAGTTCCACTTCTTCGCGACGACCTGAACTTCGTAGGCCCCTTCGGGTGGTGTTCGTAGGTCGAGGTAGCCGATAAAGCCGACGGCAAAAATCCAGAGCACGATGAAGCTAGGAATAATTGACCAGAAAGCTTCGAGCGAATTGCTGTGGTGTGGCGTATGCTCGGCAACATGCCCCGGGCGAGCGTAGTAACGCGCCACGAACGCAACCATTGCGCCAACGATCAAAAAGAAAAAGAAGATGCAGATCCAGAGAATTGCTTCGTAGATCCAGTCCACTTTGCTACTAGTCACTTCCGATGCCGATTCGCGGAACCACCATTCGCTGAACAACCAATCGAATGGCCCCGAGGCCAAAGGGAGTCGGGCCGTGAGCGAAGCAAAGCGTTCAGTAAGTATTTGATTCATCATAAAGTTATCCGTTTGCACGGCGTTGATCGCAAACAAGCTTTTGTCTTAGGCAGTAGGTTACGACTAATTGCTGACTGATTCCTGGAGGGGTCGTTCCACAGCATCAGTCGTCGCATGGCTTTCCGTTGAGGCGCCAACTATTGACGGGTCACCAGTTGACGGGTCACCAGTTGACGGGTCACCAGTTAACGGGCCCGCCAATTGATTTGTTGTAAATTGGGCATCGTTATCAGCGCCTATCGAACCGGGGGTCGATTCATCTAGGTTGTTTTGTGTTCTTAGTTCCTCGACAGACAAGTTCCCAGCGTGCTGGTCTGCCTTGGTCAAATAGGATCGAATCCAGTAAGGAAACAAACCCAGCGCTAGGGCAAAAACCGTTACGGCTGCACCGGCACTCATCACACGACGCGCAACCGGTCCGTAGCGGCCTTTGGTTTCGTCGTAATGAAAGCAGTACAAAATAATCTGATCGAGCGGCGAGCCAATTTTGCCGTCACTCGCTTCGACGAGCGAAAGTCGAACCGTTTGCGGATCGTAAACCACGCCGTACAAGTAACGCGAAATCACTCCGTCAGGCGTAATCACCATTTCAGCAGCCGAGTGAGAATACTCGCCTGTGTCAGGGACGTACTTGTATCGAAAGCCAATAGCGTTGGCGAAAGCTTTGATGTTCTTCTGCGAGCCCGTCAAAAACCGCCAACCACTTGCCGCACCTGGCCGACCGTAATCCTTCAGATAACGCTGCTCGGTCTGCTTGGCACGGGTTGTCGATTCGCTTGGATCAACGCTAAGGCTTATAACCTCAAACTCTTGTCCAGCAGTCCATTCGAGCTTCTTCAGAGAATCAACTAAACCATTCAATTGCAAACCACAAAGCATGGGACAATCTGAGTAATTGAGCGAAAACAGCACGGGGCGTTCCCCGGTGAAAATGTCTGATAAAGCAAGGACTTTGCCATTTTCATCACGAAACTGAAGGTCGAGAGGCAATTGATCACCCGACTTATCGTCGATACCGACGCCTTGCATTTCGGGGGGAAGATCTTCCAAGCGTTGCGCATCGCTCTTAGCCACCAACGTGGTTAACAGGCTAACGATGATAAGCAAACGTGAAATCATTGGAATGAAAT
>CAYGQU010000041.1:0-5196 GCA_964352045.1 uncultured Planctomycetaceae bacterium | reverse complement strand
GAATGAAATAGTGCTTCTTTTGTTTTTTAGTTAGCTGCTTTTTGGGCAGCCGACAATTCTTTAACGACCAACTTCATGGCATCTTCAACAGGAATTTGATAATTCGGATTGCTATTCGAGGGAACATCGTACCGAGAGATCGAACCAAGCTGTGTGCTGAGCGATTGTAACGAAGCGTTATACTTCGGGGCATAAACACGCTCTTCCACAAGCCGTTGATTGACTTCATTGTATAACGCAACTGCAATCAGGATGGTTGCGATAACCAAAACGACCGAGACGAATCCCCAGATCAGTACCGACAAAGCGGCAACGCCATCGGGCTCGACACCTGGCTCGCCGATGCCAACCGCTTTGGATTGGGTTGCAGTAGATTGACTCATATTATTAACTCCCGTGGGAGGGATAGGCAGGACGGTTATTCTTAGTGGTTATGGTAGCTCAAGGCGATTGGCAAACGGGGATCTTGCACCGGCAATAAGTACTTGCCCGAAGCGGCTCGGATCCAGAATGCAGCAAAGATTGCAAGCATGCCAAGCGTTGTTAACACTTCAAGCCAAGGCGCTGGCAACACACCCGTTGTTTGGGGCTGGATCATGTAAACCAAATCAACCCAGTGCATGACGAGCATCCAAATCGCCCAAGCGCCGATAATTTTTTTGTTACGACGAACGGCACGTGACATCGTTCCAAGGAACGGAATAAACAAATGACCAAACAGGAGCAAAGCACCCCACCAAAGCCAACCATTGCCCCAACGGACGTCAAACCACATCGTCTCTTCGGGAATTGCCGCGTACCAAATCAGTAAGAATTGGCTAAATGCGATGTAGGCCCAGAAGACAATAAAAGCAAACATCAACTTTGCCATATCGTGAAACTGTTCGGTCGTAATCGATTGGCTAAGCACATTTCGATTTTGCAGATAAACCGAAAGGGCAATAACCAATGCCATGAACCCTTCAAACGAGCCGGCAAAGAAGTAAACGCCAAACATGGTGCTAAACCAATGCGGTTCGAGCGACATGAGCCAGTCGAAAGAAGCAAAGTTCAACGACAAAGCAAAGATTACCATCATCGGTCCGCTCAGCGTTTGCATACGGCGGGCACGCCCAAGCGGGTTGTTGGAGTCTTGCTGAACCGAAAGGCTAAGCATGACTTTCGACATGAAAATCCAAATTGCGAAGTAAACCACCGACCGAATCGCAAACCACTTTGGGCTGAGGTAATCTGCCTTGCCTGCCAAGATGTGATCCGCTGCAACCATACCGCGATCAGCCCAGGGATAAAGCAACTCGGAGTCGCCCGAGAAGGTAGTCCAAAGGACAGGAATGAACAAAATTGCAGAAGCCCAAAGCGTACCAGCCGTCAGCTCAGCAAGGCGACGTATCGGGGTTCCCCAACGCCCTCCCGTCAGATGGTGGGCCAGTGTGAAGAATAAACCACCGACGCCAAGCGAGGTGATGTACATAACACCCAACAAGTAAGCGTGCCAAAAACGGCCAGCATTATCCGTGGCATAACCAGCGATGGCAGCAGCAGCTACTGCTACGACCCCTGCAATAAGAGGCATCGTAGCCGAAGCAGCAAGTCCCGTGCTGGCTTGGCGAATCTCAGTGATTTCAGCGTTGGCAGTAGAGGCCATCGGCAAAGCAAAGGGGTTAGACTATTGAATGTTTCGTAAATTACCGCCCGGCGGATGCCAAAGCGATGACGCTTAAATTTCTTTTTGCAAACTACTTGCGGTTACTCAACTCTTGCAGCTTATCCTTCGGAACATCCTCAGCAGTCGCGGCGCGCGACCGTTGAAGGGCTTGCACATAAAGGACAATTGCCCAGCGATCTTCAGTAGCTATCTGCGAATGATAGCCCGGCATTTTGCGGACACCATTCGTAATCGTGTTGTAGATCTTGCCAGCCGGCTGGCTCGTAACCGCTTCAACATGGAGACTTGTTGGCTGGATCCAGGTGCCTTGCTCCAGTGCAAGTGCCCGTTGTGTGATGAGGCCATCGCCGTCGCCACCCAACCCATGACAAGTAGCGCAGTAAATATCAAACCGTTGCCGACCACGTTCCATCAATTCAGTCGTAACCGTTACAGGGAAGTCCTTTACCCAATCAGGTTCGGGGGGTTCTTCCGTAGATGCTGCTTCAGCATTCGCGGCATCATCTGTGTTTTGCACAAATTGGAAAGGACTTTTGCCCTTGGTCGATCCTAACGGAATGCCCGCTTCGGTCAGGCTTTCGAGCGACTCGACACCATATTCATATTGAATATTGTCTTTCAAGCCACCACGAGCGATGGTTCCATCAACCGCCACCCGCATGGCCCGGCCGTCGCGAAAAATGTCACTTGTCTGCTGTGGTTTGAACTTAGCCTGCGACTCCATGTCTTTGAAGAAAGAGATGCGAGGGAGTTTCGTAGGGGCATTCGTTCCGGACCAGATCCATAGCGGAGGCAACAGGGCGACCGAGGCCGCTACGAGGCCAATCGCAAAAATAAAGCCTGGCACCGCTTTCCCTTCCACCTCGTCGTCGATCGCTTCCACAGCCTCGGCTCCGACCGAGGTGAGGTAAGCCTCGGTTTCTGCTTCGGCATACTTGGGGTCGTCTGATTCAACGAACAGAAAGAAACCGTCGGTTGTTGCAGAGAGAAAGCGATCGCTGCGGAAAAGTGGATTTGAGAGTTTTGGCAAACCATTCAACATCAACATGCCAAAGAAGGCACCAAATGCCGATAGCAAAATAATCAGCTCAAACGTCACAGGAATGTCGGCAGGCAAGCTAAAAAATGGCTTGGCACTAATCGTATATTGGTATCCTGAGAGCCAATTCCCCCACTCTGTGGCGTTCGTGTACCACTGCATCAGGATGGCAATCGTGCCGCCGGTGCAGCCCATAGCGAAAACAATCCAAGGAAGAATTGTGCCTTTGGCTTTTAGGGCGTGATCGATTCCCAGCACAGGAAACGGCGTAAAAGCTTCGACCTTGGTGTAACCGCTATCCGTAATTTGCTGCGCAGCGGCGACCATGTCGTCGGGGCTAGCAAATTGGGCAAGCAACCCCAATCGCTTTGGCTCTTCAGCGGGCCCTAAGGCGGTTTCGTTGTTGTTCGTATCTGACATAGTTAACAAATATTGTTAATGCGTTTCGCGATAGTCGTTGAGTAATTATTTCAGCTTCGAGTGGCCATCGACATGTGCCATAACATGCTTAACTTCTGCCATTGCCACGATTGGCAAGAATCGGCAGAAGAGCAAGAACAGGGTAAAGAAGAGCCCGAAGCTCCCAATCAGCATCCCAATGTCAATCCAGGTCGGAGCAAACTCTTGCCAGCTACCGGGCAAGAACGCGCGGTCAAGCGATAAAATAATTACAAAACGCTCGAACCACATCCCGATATTGACGAAGATCGAAATGATGAAAATGATCAAAGGACTATTACGAACCGCCTTGAACCAAAACAACTGGGGCGAAATCACATTGCAAGTGACCATCGTCCAATAAGCCCACCAGTTCGGACCAAAAGCCCGGTTGGTGAAACAGAACTGTTCGTAAGGATTCCCGCCGTACCATGCGATGAAGAATTCTGTGAGGTAAGCGAATCCAACCATCGTGCCTGTCGCAATGATGATTTTACACATGCAGTCGATATGCCGCATTGTGACAATGTCTTTGAGCCCAAACCATTCACGGGCAGGAATCATTAGCGTCAGCACCATGCCAAACCCACTAAACACCGCCCCCGCTACGAAGTAGGGGGGGAAAATCGTCGTGTGCCAACCAGGCAACTGACTCACTGCAAAGTCAAAACTAACGATCGTGTGAACCGAAAGAACGAGCGGCGTTGCTAAAGCAGCAAGAAGCGAATAAGCCTTTTCATAAATCCGCCATTGGCTGGCTGAACCTGTCCAACCGACCGAGAGAATCCCGTAGGCAAATTGCCGAATCGGGTGCTTCGCCCGGTCACGCAACGTTGCTAAGTCGGGAATCATCCCCATGTACCAGAATAACAGCGAAACCGTGGCATAGGTGCCAACCGCGAAAACGTCCCACAATAAGGGGCTACGGAACTGTGGCCACATGTAGAGGCGAGTATCAGGGTAAGGGAACAAGTAGTAAGCAAACCAAGCCCGACCGACGTGAATACCTGGGAATGTTCCAGCACAAACAACGGCGAAGATCGTCATTGCTTCGGCAAAGCGGTTGATACTCGTACGCCAGTGTTGGCGGAAGAGGAACAAGATCGCTGAAATTAGTGTTCCGGCGTGGCCAATACCGACCCAAAAAACAAAGTTAACAATCGGCCAACCCCAACTGACACCGTTGTTGTTACCCCAGACGCCAACGCCGGTAACAATGAGGTAGCCAATCAAGAGGCCGAACATGCCGGCAACGCTCGATGCAATGGCAAACGAAATAAACCATGCCAACGGGGGGCGAGGATTTTCTGCGATACGGCAGACGGTGTCGGTAACCGACTTATAGTCATGGTTGCCTTCAATCCACGGGGGATCAATCCATTCTTCAGGAACGGAACCAAGCGTGCCGGCGGTGATATCAGCGGTAGCCATACTGGTCTAAAGGTTGGCGTAATCGTTGGTTTTATAAACAGGTATAATCTTGTGGCCTCAAAAACCGAGACCGACTCTTAATCAAGCTTTGTCGTCGTGGTCAGCAGCGTCGTGGTCAGCGTCACCATGGTCACTTTCATCGTGTTCCCCGTGCCCGTGTTCTCCGTGCCCGTGAGCTTCTGGTTCGGGGCGAGCAAGCCGTGGATGCGGGTTGCGAATCTTCGCCAAAAACTCGGTGCGAGGAATCGTCATCAACTCGGTTAAAATACCGTAGGAACGCTTTTCGCGCGCCTTGCTGACCCGGCTGTTCGGATCGTTCAGATCACCAAACTCAATTGCCTTCGTTGGGCAAGCTTGCTGGCAAGCACTGACGACGTCGCCATCGCGAATCGCACGGGCTTCGTTCTTAGCCGTGATACGAGCGGTAGAAATACGTTGCTGACAGTAAGTACACTTTTCCATCACACCACGACTACGAACCGTCACTTCAGGGTTCATGGCTAGCTTCAATAGTTCGTTAGACGCTTCGTAAAGCTTCTTCGTGTAACGGAAGGAATTGAAGCGACGAACTTTGTAGGGGCAGTTGTTGGCACAGTAGCGAGAGCCGATACAAAGGTTGTAA
>CAYGQU010000040.1:9462-11881 GCA_964352045.1 uncultured Planctomycetaceae bacterium | reverse complement strand
ACCATCAAGGCTCGTTGTAACTCGCCGCGGCTGGCCAATTCACGAAGCACGAGAGCCGTTTCGATAGTCTTACCTAGCCCTACCTCGTCGGCTATCAAATAGCGGCGGGGAGAGGATGTAGCAATGCGGTGGGTGAGCACAACTTGATGAGGCAGTAAGTCAATTCGTGCGGACGTCAGAGCTGCAGCACTGTCAATCAGAGGCAGAGCATGGGATTGATAAGACAGCCAAGCACGACGACTACGCTGCGTGCCGGAACTAACGCTCTGGACAATCTGCTCAGATCTTCCCAGGGCAACTGACAGAGAAGCCAGCGGCACTTGCCGCTCCCCGGCCCCTGCCGAGAACAACACGCGGGCGAATCCGTCACCACCTGCAGAGAGCACAGCACCTTCGCCAAATTCGGAGTGGCGAACTCGCTGTCCAGGTTGTAGTAAGGCTAACTCAGTCATGTGATTTGTCTGACAGATTAAGTGCTAACAGTACTCGGTTTTACGTGAAGTGGTTTAGGAAATCCGAGGGTGATACAGTCCCAACTTATTTCCATCGCTATCTTGAATCTCTTTCAGGTCGCCCTGAGCACCGTTAAATAGGCAGCGACTTATGGGTATCTTTTGGCCCCTATGTTCTCCTCCGTAGTGCATGTACCACGTGTCGTCTCCGGTTTCATATTGAAGTCGTTTAGAATCTACAATCCACAACACAAGTGACGCCTGCGTACCACCACTTGCGACGTCGCTCTGAAAGGACACCATCGCTTGGTAGATTGTGTCTTCCAGCCACTCCGACGCCTCTTCGGGCTCAAGTGCATCGACGCATGCTTCTATGCCAGCGACAATCAGCGTAACATCGTTTATCAAGGGAAGTTGTTCTTCTGGCCAGCCAGCCTCATAAAGCTGTCGGAATTTCCGCAAACTAATAACCTGGCTAGGTTGGCAGAGCTTATTCAGCTCCTCCGCATCCCAAAGCAGGGTGATACCGCGTCGAGTCCAGAGATCATCATTTATGAGTGGTGATTGCATGGTTACTGAACCAAATTTGAAGAAACTTTGTGATTCCGTAGATGCTCAAGCATTTCTGAATACGAATCCAAAAAGTGGTCATAGGCATTTGGGAAAAAACCTTGCGTTACCATGTTGCCGTCCTTATCATACTTTGGCTTGTTGGATTCTTCGATGTCGCTAATAAACTTCTCTAATTTGATTGCATTCTTCGATTCTAAATAGCCGGTTTCGAGTGGCACTGGGGTAGCGGAATTTGGCTCTTTATCTCTATTACCCAATAGTCGATTTCGTGATGATCGCTCAATCTCATCATCGGCACAGCATGCATGTTGCCTGAAACATGTAGATCATCGTTGTCATCAACTGCCATGTTGATGTAGTTGTGTGTGTCCCAACCTATTTTTGTAGGCAAGACCTGATATTTCCAATCAGTTGAATCAAGAGTTCGAGAGGCAATCGTCATGCTGTGCTGCTTATCGTAATAGGCAACATATTGTGTTTTCCCAGCGGTCAGCAAGCAAAAATTAACGGGAAAACCTGCTGGCACCTCGGCTATATCTAGCGAGTAAGCAACCTTGAATCGAGAAGGAGCATTCGCATCAGCAAAAGTAAGGTTTATCCCCCCCAGGGCGAATCCAAAGAGACAAATAATTAATTTAGCCATCTATTGCTTTTTTCTATTTAGGGTGTATGTCTTCCAATGCTTAGTATCAAATAAACTATATTGTCGAGCGTTCGTCAGATCTATATTAAATTTATTGCTCAAAGGCAAATTCACAAAGTAGGGAGGTATTGTCAGAAGTTGTGTTCCTGAGGTTTGAATAAAAAGCGGCGTATCCTGTTGAGGTCAATCACCACTTCAACGGCCCAACGGCCGGAGTGAGTCGATCGAAGAACTGATTCCTTGGCTCTACCTCAAAGGAGTTTCCACGAATGATTTTGGAGAAGCCCTGCAAGCTCTGGTAGGCGAACATGCCAAGGGGCTCAGTGCTAACGTCGTTGTCCGACTTAAGGAGCAATGGGCCAACATGTACGAAGCGTGGAACCAGCGTGATCTTTCTAAAAAGGAGTACGTTTACATCTGGGCGGACGGCATTTATATGAAAGTACGACTGGAAGATGATACCAACAAGAAACAGTGCTTTCTCGTGCTGATGGGAGCTATGGCTGACGGCACGAAGGAGTTGATCGCGGTGCTCGATGGCTATCGTGAGAGTGAACAGAGCTGGGGTGAATTGCTACTGGACTTGAAGCAACGCGGACTGGCAATTGCTCCGAAGATTGCCGTGGGTGACGGTGCTTTGGGCTTCTGGGCTGCTCTTCGCAAGGTCTTTGCTGAAACGGCTGAAACGAGAGAACAAAGGTGCTGGGTTCATAAGACGGCCAATGTACTCAACAAGCTACCCCGTCTGCCA
>CAYGQU010000040.1:0-9452 GCA_964352045.1 uncultured Planctomycetaceae bacterium | reverse complement strand
CCAATGCTGGCTTGTCCAGCAGCGTTTTAGCCGATGAGACTTTTCCCTCGATTCACACTGCTAGACAAGCCAGGCAGCGGCACCCGTCAAAACCGGCTTACGATACTTTGTCACCCACACAAAGTGGTACTTTATGTCGTAAAGACTATGTACTCCATTACGATATTTCTCCATCCTTCTAGTAGTATGAACCTAAAGGCTTCACCTGAAGGCGAGGGTTTTAGACCCAGAGTTAGGACAATGTAGTAAGAGCTTCGCTTTCGGATCGAGATAGTACGAGAGAAACAGTCGAGGAATTCTGTGAATTGTCAGAGAAGCAATTCCTCTGTGAGGGTCAATGCCGTAAATATAGCAAATGCATTCTGGACTGGTTGAAGGGGGCAGGTCACAGGGAGCCTACATGCAAGCGACTCTTGAGCGCGCTCCTCACTATCAATCTATAGTTTTAACCTTACTGAAACAGCACAACGAGTTAACAGAAAAAAGAGAAGAGCTAAGGTTATTGTTACGTTCAGGGGTCGAGTTAAGCTCTTGGTGGTTATGCGTTGAATCCGATTTTAAGCAATTCGCAGCAGAGCTACTAAGGCATTATCACACAGATACCGAAGTTTTGCAGATGACTTATACAGAAGACATCGGAACAAAAGATTAGTAACAAGCGATGACTCGTTCTATCCGGTTTAGAATGGTGAAAAATCTTACTTGAATTAGGGGTTGTGCTCTGCCGCATCCTAGGCTTTGCACACTTTCAGTTGGAACTCCTCTATCCAGGACAAAATTACTAGCTTAATAGCGAAGGATTAAATCAACGGTAAGACGATTTTCCATAACATCTTTACGATCGCTCAATGGCTTTTCATAAGCTATCCCGATTTCTGTTTTGCGATTTGGTTTGTACTTTACCCCGATTGCTCCGGTAACAAAATCGTTGCCATCAACGCCAGCTGAACCTAGATGGAAAAGATCTCCGCCTTCGATGCCAGTTAAGCCGAACCGGTCATTGCCACCTTCGGTCCAATGATACCAATTAACTTCACCGACAGCATACCAACCGCGCCGAACTTGATAGTCAATGTGGTTGGACCAGTACATGAAAGTTGAATGAAAGTCTTGATCAACAGGCATAATGCCTCCGATGTTGCTGATCCAGTGACCACAATCCAAAATTTCGGTTCCACCAGTTAGGAAGTAATGGAATTCTCCATCACCTTGACCCATAAGGGTTCGAGGTGTACCAACTGGCATGTCATAAACGATTCCGCCAGAAAGTATTCTTTGGTTTTTTACGTCACGAAAGAACGTATATTTAAGGCCTAAATCAACGTCCGACCAACCGTCATCGATCAAAGGATTTGTTGATACAACAAAACCATCTTTAGCAGCGATAAGAGTCCAACGGTCACTGAGTCGAGCACGAATTTGCAAAGCGTAGAGCTGAATGTTTCCGCCGCCCGCAGCGTTCGGAACCTTATGTTCTAAGAAGATGGTACGCAACTCAGTATTTTGGCGGGGGTCTTCAAAGTAGACTGGATTAGTCATTGGGCTTATGAAATTATCGAAGCCGCACTTAGTTTCACAAAAACACCCCAATAAGTTTTTAGGAAGTGCACAGCCACTGGAGCATGCACTGTAAGTCAAACAGTTCATCCCAAGTAACCCACAGTTTTTTTCGCAGCAGCTTTTTTGACAGCAACCATTGCTAGAACAACTAACAGCACAACCACTACCTACACTGTCGCCACAAACAGTCTCTCCACAGCAATCCGACCATGAGACGAGTTCATAATCAGTATCGAGATTTTTCTCGACGCTAAAAGAAATACTCTCGGGATAAGCGATTAATTCTTCAGCTATCAGCTCGGAAGAGGCACCAAAGCCCCCTAGTGTTAAAGCCAATAAACTTGCAAAGCTCATGATAATTTTCATCGCACTAATCCCAATCCGTTTTGTATCTATTCAAAATCAAAATTGCTTGATTGCTGCCTAAACTAAAAAAGAAGGCTGACTGTAAACCCTTCGTCAATTTCCCAAGCAGATTATTGAAATCAATTATTGCCGTTGAAAAATTGGTAATAGCCGTAACGGATCGCCAAACTACCCAGAAAAATCATGACAAAGTTGCCATTTTTATATTAAAGACATAATCATCCACTTGACTCCATCCTCCAGTGCGACGATAAAGAGACAAGCAGATATATTAGTCTTGAGGCTTACGAAAGACTTATTTAGAAGCGTTTTATTTACTGTAAGTACATTAACTGTAAGCTTTTATGAATTTTAGCCTGACAGCCGAGTATGCTATTCGAGCCGTGGTTTGGTTGGCTCAGAATCCTAGTCAGTCTCATACGACTCGTGAGTTGGCTGAAAATACGCACGTCTCAATGAGTTACTTGCCGAAGGTTCTTCAGCCTCTGGGAAAGGCCCAAATTGTTAATAGTCAGCGAGGTATTTATGGCGGATATCGTCTGGGAGTCTCACCGAAAGAGCTGACTGTGTTGGACGTCGTGAATTGCGTTGACCCCATCAATCGGATCAAGGTATGTCCCCATAAAAGCAATCCAGAAGATTCGGTTTTATGCCCCCTACATAAACTCATAGACGATTCGATAGCCGACACCGAGCGGCGTTTTGCGGCAACTACGTTTAATGATCTTATATCTGATAACGAAGAAGACAAAAAAATTTGTGGCTTCAAAGAGAGATACCAATAATTTTTTTAGTAAATAAGAATGAGTCACTTTGTCGCTTTGACATAAAAAGAGAGGCTCACTATTTTTCAGTCGGTTATTAGCAACTAATACTGCTAAGCATCACAACAAAGACCTTAATGTATTTTAATCAGGCATAAGAAAATGAATCAGCCGTCGGGGATTGAATCACGGATGGAACGCTTTAGTTACGACGATGCGATTGTAAGAAAGTTCGTAACCGCTTGCCTTGTCTGGGCGGTAGTTGGTTTTGCGGTTGGCATGTTGTTAGCGATCGAATTGATCATGCCTTCGATCAACGGCGATTTTGAATGGCTAACCTTTGGACGTCTGCGTCCGCTGCATACAAATGCGGTTATCTTTGCGTTTGCAGGCAATGGAATCTTTGCAGCCATCTATTACTCTACCCAACGACTTTGCAAAGCCAGGATGTGGTCCGATACGCTTAGCAATCTACACTTCTGGGGCTGGCAGCTAATCATACTTTCGGCAGCCTTGACACTTCCGTTTGGTATAACCCAGAGTAAAGAGTATGCCGAACTCGAATGGCCTATTGATATCTTGATAGCCGTTGTTTGGGCAGGGTTTTTTGGCATCAATTTCTTTATGACTTTGGTGACCCGAAGAGAACGGCATATGTATGTCGCACTTTGGTTTTATATTGCAACCATTGTCACGGTTGCAATTCTGCACATCTTTAACAATTTGTGGGTGCCAATTTTTTCTCCCACGATGATAAAGAGTTATCCCATCTATGCCGGCGTGCAAGATGCGATGATGCAGTGGTGGTATGGACATAATGCGGTAGCGTTCTTCTTAACAACACCCTTTCTTGGGTTAATGTATTACTTTCTGCCAAAGGCAGCCGAACGACCAGTATTTTCCTATCGACTAAGTATTATCCACTTCTGGTCTTTGGTGTTTATCTACATCTGGGCTGGGCCCCACCACTTGCACTATACGGCGATTCCTGAATGGGCGCAAACACTGGGTATGGTCTTTTCAGTCATGCTTTGGATGCCTAGTTGGGGAGGGATGATTAATGGGCTTCTCACGCTACGTGGTGCTTGGCATAAGTTGACCACTGACCCCGTGCTTAAGTTCTTTGTGGTTGGGATCACTTTCTACGGAATGAGCACGTTCGAGGGGCCTTTGCTTTCGGTCAAAGCAGTCAATGCACTTAGCCACTATACGGACTGGGGAATAGCTCATGTACACTCGGGGGCTCTCGGTTGGAATGGCTTTATGACGTTTGGCATGATTTATTGGCTAGCACCAAGATTATTCCAAACCAAGTTGCACAGCGTTGCACTCGCCTCGGCTCATTTTTGGATATCAACGCTTGGGATTCTTACCTACATCGTACCGCTCTATGTTGCTGGTATCGTCCAAGGACTTATGTGGGGCGGAATAACTCCAACCGGTCAATTGGCATATCCTGACTTTGTTCAGACAACTCAGGCCATTATGCCAATGTATCATTTACGCGCATTGGGAGGGTTGCTTTATATCTCGGGAACCCTTATTGGTTGCTACAACATCTTTCGCACATGGCAAGCGCGGCCCGCAAAATATGACGTGCCGGTCTATGAAGCCCCTGCCCTAAAAGATGTTGAGTTCATCCCCGAAAAAGCACCGAAATCTGAATTAACCCAAGTCACCGAATTTGCCAAATGGCTCGATGTTTGGGACTCTTTCTGGTGGCACCGAATTTGGGAACGGATGCCGATAAAGTTTACATTCTTTACGATCGTTGCGGTCGCTACCGCGTCGCTACTTGAATTGGTACCCACATTTGTCATTCGCTCCAATGTACCTACGATAGCGACAGTATCACCCTATACGCCACTCGAACTCGCAGGACGCGATCTCTATGTCTCGGAAGGGTGTTACAATTGCCATTCGCAAATGATTCGTCCTATGGTTGCTGAAACAAAACGCTATGGCGAATTCAGCAAGCCTGGTGAAAGTGTCTACGACCATCCGTTCCAGTGGGGATCACGCCGAATTGGGCCCGACTTAGCTCGCGAAGGGGGTAAGCAGAGCCATCAATGGCATGTATTGCACTTCCGAAAACCATCGGACCTTAACCAAGGTTCGATCATGCCCGCTTATCCGTGGCTGATGCAGAAAAAAATTGACTTCGAGTCAATACCACTTCGAATCAAAGCAATGCAACTTTTAGGAGTTCCCTATCCAGAGTACGAAGGGCTGGCCCGGGATAACGCTAAAACTGATGCTGAAGTTCAAGCAGCAAATATAGCTTCTGAATTCGTTGAACAAAACAACGGACCCTACGTTGATCTGCAAGGACAGCAGCATGATTTGAAAGACAAGCGAGTTATCGCGCTGATTGCTTATCTTCAACGTTTAGGTACTGATTTGTTCAAAACTCCTAATGCAGAGCCAACAACCACTGCAATGAACGATGAGGTAACCATCAATAAGTCAGAAACGGCATCTACGAAAGCCAATATTGATAGCGAAGTCGACAGCTTGACTCCTCCGCAAGCCTTAGAAGGATCGAAATGATTAAGTTAGCGATTGAAGGAGCAAGTTTAGCCTCCTTTGCAGTTATTGGGCTTCTGTTGTTCGTCAGCATATTTGTTGGCGTTTCGATATGGGCATTTACTCGACGTTCTAATCAACTCGCAGGATGGTCTTCAATGCCATTGACCGATGGAAACATCTTTAATGTTCCAAATACAACTCCTTCGGCACCCCAGGTATCCATACCTAAGGCCCAATCGAGCCAGAACAACATCCAACTTGATTTGGTTAATTTCGATCAGGAGGGACAAAAGATCTCATGTGGTAAGTGCGAAAATTGCACTTGCAACGAAGAAAACCAAGCCTAGTTGTTTGGTTCTGTGCCTGTTTATTAAAAACCTTTATTTCATCATTTAATACCGACAAGTCTCATTCACGGAGACATATACTCATGGCTGAATCACCCTACTCGTTACCAGATGACTTGGAAGAAGATAAATTATCTGATCATTGTTACGATGGTATCCAAGAATACGATAATCCAACACCTTTCTGGTGGGACTTGCTATTTGTAGGATCGGTGCTTTTTGCTCCCTTTTATGCTCTATGGTTTCATGCCCCCAGTATGGGACGCACCCATGCTGCGCATTACGACGTCGAGCTAGCAGAGAACATGCGTCTTCAATTCGGTGAAATCGGTGAACTAACTGCTGATGAGTCGACAATACTCAAATACATGAAAGACCCGAAATGGCTAACCGTTGGCCAAGCCACCTTTGCCACTAACTGCGTCTCTTGCCATGGCACTGCGGGTGAAGGAATCTCAGGCCCTAACTTAACAGATGACTATTACCTAAATGTCAAACAAATAACGGACATTGCCAAGGTCATACAAAACGGTGCAAAGGCCGGAGCGATGCCTGCCTGGGCGAATCGTTTGCATCCGAATGAGATTGTCTTAGCTGCGTCTTACGTCGCTTCGATGCGAGGCGAAAATCTTTCAAGTTCACGTCCTCCTGAAGGCAATCAAATTGATCCCTGGCCTACCGCAACTCTCTCTGAAGTAAAACCTTAAGCTGATACTGGATAGTTTGTTTTTATATTCATGCCTCAAAGAAAAACGAACAAGCAGAGTAAAGTTTCTCAATAAAGATTTGGTTCGAGAAGTTGAAGAAGTAAAGAATCGGGCTAACTAAACTGTCATGAAAGAACTACCCCTAATTCACCCCGAAGAACGTGTTTTATCGACACTGAATAGCGACGGTGGGCGACGGTGGCTTCGCCCAAAACTTTCTACTGGACGTTTTTGGCATCGGCGTCGGCTATTTGCTTACTTTCTTATTGGCCTCTATGCGACGCTACCCTTCATTAAGATCAATGGCAAGCAAGCCCTACAACTCGACCTTTGGAATGGGCGTTTTTCTTTTTTAGGGCTGACTTTACTTCCTACTGACATGGAGCTATTGGCCTTGGGGGGGTTGATGGTTTTTTTGTCTATCTTCTTTGCAACCGCTATTTTTGGTCGGATATGGTGTGGTTGGGGATGCCCCCAGACGGTTTATATGGAATACGTATTTCGTCCTATCGAGCGTTTTTTTACTGGCACCACAGGCAAGGGTGGAAATCCTAAAAAAAACGTCGCGGGCTGGCGCGTCGGGGTAATGTATCTCATCTACTTAGTCATTTGCTGGCACCTAGCGAATACTTTCTTGGCCTACTTCATTGGCGCAGATAAGTTGCACGAATGGATCTGGACAGCTCCTCCATGGAAGCATCCCGGGCCATTTTTACTAGTTGCTTTCGTCACTGGTCTCATGATGTTTGACTTCTGTTATTGGCGCGAACAACTCTGCATTATCGGATGTCCCTACGGCCGATTCCAATCAGTTATGCTTGACCAGTCTAGTATGATTGTCGGATATGATTACCAACGTGGTGAGCAAAGAGGTAAAGGACGTAATCGAGAAGAGAAGGGTTTAGGCGATTGTGTTGATTGCAAAATGTGCGTTGAAGTCTGTCCAACAGGCATTGATATTCGTGACGGACTGCAACTCGAATGCATCAACTGCACGCAATGTATTGATGCATGCGATGCTGTAATGAAAAGAATCGGTAAGCCTATCGGCTTAATTCGTTATTCTGCTGAATCAACTCTACAAGGAAAACCATTTCGTTTTATTCGACCTCGGCTGGTGATCTACTGTTCAATTCTTGTCTTACTGGCCGCTACATTTTTGACCCTATTAGTGAATCGAAAACCATTTGATGTAACGTTATTGCGAGGTCTAGGCAGACCGTATGTTGTCTTGGAAGGGGGGCAAGTCGAAAACCTTATTCGGATGCAGTTGGTAAACCGAAGTGATGAGACTCGCACCTATGAGGTCGAAGTCATCCAGCCTGCTGAAGGATTCTTAGCCGGTATGAAACCCTTTACCGTTTCAGCTGGTGAAGGGCATCTCGAACCACTTCACCTGATGGTTCCTGTGAATCAATTCAAGAAGTCTTCTGGCATGGTTAATGCAAATATTCGCATTTCGGACAACAAAGGAGGGGTAATCGACTGCAAATATCGTTTGTTTGGACCAGCAAATCTTGAATCAGGTCTAAACAACTAAATCAATATTGAATACCTAGAGTGTCACGATGTCACAACAAAATAACAGCACAAATAAGACGGAGCCAACTTTTAGCCAAAAAGTGCGCTGGCCGCTAATCGTCGTTGGCTTATTAGGCACTCATGCATCACTCATGATGCTTGGCGTGAGTTGGGCACTTGCTAATGCTTCTTCGTTCGCAACACCTGCTGTCTATCGTTCTACGATGAGCTGGGATGACCATCAATTAGCATTGCAGCAGAGCAAGGATTTGGGGTGGGAACTACAAACTACTGCGAGTGTTGTTACCAAGATCAATGGTGATCGACAAGTCACATTTGCCGTGTTTGATGAACATTCGCAATCGGTAGTATTAGATAGCTTGAAAATTTGCCTTTACCATCCTACTCAAGCTAGTCAATGCATTACTAGAAAGCTTACGCCACAAGAAGATGGTCGTTTTGTGGTAACTTTGCCAATGCGACTTAGTGGAACATGGCACTTACAAGCATCGGGGCAACAAATTAAGAATGGTGCCATACAACGTTTTTATTGTGAACAAGAAATTTGGATAGCACCTCTTAAACCGTCGGCTTTACTAAAGGGTGATCTGCAATGATGCCAATGCTTATTGCTGTTTTCAGCGCGAGCCTCGTGGGGTCTTTGCACTGCGCTGGCATGTGCGGACCTTTCTGCATTTTTGCAGTCACTCAAGGTAATAGTAAGTGCCCCGTCTGGCTACTGCACACAGCTTATCATGGAGGCAGGCTAATCACTTATACAGTCGTAGGTGCTATCGCAGGTGGAACAGGTGCCTTGCTGGATATCGCCTCTGCTTTAGCAGGTATTCAGCCAATCGCAATTGGTTTGGCAGGGACGATGATGATCCTATTTGGAGTGGTCGAATTTTTGCGCCAAAGCAACCAGCATCGTTGGCTAAGCTGGCTTACACATTGGCGTCCACCGACTCGGTGGAAAAACCTCATTCATTTTGGCCAACGTTATGCAGCAAAAAAAGAAGCCTTACCTCGAGCATTTATCATCGGTTTGCTAACGACGCTTTTGCCTTGTGGTTGGCTCTATGCGTTTGTCGTTACTGCAGCAGGATCAGGCACCCCCTATCTAGGAGCGTTGATCATGATGTTTTTTTGGATTGGGACTTTACCTGTCATGCTCTCAATTGGTTTAGGTGTTCAGCATCTTACTGGAGTTGTTGGCAAACGACTCCCTTTGTTAACGGCAACTGCACTAATTTTGGTGGGAATTGCTACGCTAGCTAGTCGATACTCACTCTCGTCCGAAGCAATAGCTTCCGTTGTACAAAGTGAGAGTATAGAAGGAGAGCTTCCAACATCGAATGAATTGCCACCTTGTTGCCGAGAACGCGTTGGAAATAACCAGCCATGAGTTCTGCAATTCGAGAAATACCTAAGAAGCAAGTTGCAACGAACGACCATTCGATTGAATGCGACCATTGCGGATTGATCGTTCCACCAGGGTTCGTTCAAGCTAAAAGATCATTACAATTCTGCTGCAGTGGCTGTGAAATTGCTTACGAAACCATTCAGGCTTGTGGGTTATCCGATTATTACAAAATCCGCGAACGATTGGACGAAAAAGGGCAGCCTGCTCGTGGCGGTAGTAATAAGTACAATTACTA
>CAYGQU010000039.1:9552-11902 GCA_964352045.1 uncultured Planctomycetaceae bacterium | reverse complement strand
GCGGAGGATTATTCCCGAGACATTTACATACCAATACGCACCATGTGGCGACGCATGGGTGACACGATTATCCAAATCGAACCAGGGCAGTTTCGACGTGATACCATTGAAATCTCGCAAGTCACCCTGCGCGTTGCAAATCAAGAAGACGTGATCCGAACTGCTGACATTGTTCGCAATACCGTTTCGCGAAATCATACACTCGATGACTATAGCGTTACCGTTCCGCTCGAACTCTTGAAGCAGGCAAATACTACCCGTTTGATGTTCATTTTCATGCTCGGCTTGATCGCTGCGATCTCGCTCGTCGTCGGAGGGATCGGAATCATGAACATCATGCTGGCGACGGTCACTGAACGAACGCGGGAAATCGGAGTTCGTCGCGCTCTCGGTGCCAAACGGCGTGACATCATCGGACAGTTTTTGACCGAAAGCATTGTCTTATCATTCGTTGGCGGAGCAATAGGCGTAGCAGGCGGGTTGCTTTGCCATCCGGTAGCGATGGCTGCGAGAAGTCAACTCGAATCTTCGTTACCTGAGCAAATGGAATCGCTGCCAGCTGTGGTACGAAACTTTGAACCTTATCTCGTTTCTTGGTCGATTCCCCTTGCGATGAGCATTTCGGTCCTGGTCGGTGTCCTCTTCGGAGTTTACCCGGCCATGCGAGCGGCACGACTCGATCCGATTGAAGCTCTGCGGCACGATTGATTGGCCAGATTGACTTTCAACAAATTTTGGCGACGATGCGAAGGCTAATGCTTCATTGAGAAGGCCCAAGAAGCTCAGACCTTCTCTTGGATGCGCTAATGCGATAGATTATTCTCGCAATTTGGTGGTCCTCTAAGATGATTTTCTTTTCAAAACAGTTAAAACTGTACTAAATGCTGACTAGTTCTGTCTGGCGGTCCGTGAATGATCGCCTTGAATTCTCCCTACTCCCTTAGCAAAGAGCCAATTGCCGACCATGGCACACGACATTAAGTCTAACCTTCGTTCTACCGATCATGCTTATTCGCACGTCGAGCGCATTCCATGCCATGCGTTTCGGAATGCCTCGGATGCAAGCTGCTATGTAGCAGCACAAATCGCCGATTTAATACGCCAAAGAGCCGAACAGGGAAAGTCTTGTGTCCTTGGCCTCGCTACAGGTAGTACGCCGACGACGGTTTATGACGAATTGATTCGGCTTCATCAAGAGGAAGGCCTAAGCTTTGCTGGTGTAACGACATTTAATCTCGACGAATACTTTCCAATGCAACCAAACGAGTTGCAAAGTTACGTTCGATTCATGAACGAACATTTGTTCGATCACATTGATATTGATCGCAATAAAATAAACATTCCTGACGGCACGATCGAGCCAGATGAAGTTATGGCACACTGTCAGGAATATGAGCAAAAGATTTGTGATGCTGGTGGGATTGATATTCAAATTCTAGGTATTGGTCGGACGGGCCACATCGGCTTCAACGAACCTGGTTCGAGTCGAGACAGTCGGACTCGGATGATTACACTTGATAAGAAGACGCGTAGCGATGCCGCCAGTGACTTCTTTGGTGAAGAATATGTACCACGCCGAGCCATTACCATGGGCGTCGGTACGATCCTTAATGCGCGACAGATTTATCTTCTTGCATTTGGAGAAGGAAAAGCCCCGATTGTTGCAAGAACTGTAGAAGAAGACATGACGAGTATCGTCTCGGCTAGCTTCTTGCAGGAGCATCCATGCGCAAAAGTCATTCTTGACGAAGCAGCAGCCGAATGCTTAACCCGATATCAATGCCCTTGGCTGCTTGGCCCGATGGCGACAATCACCCGGGCAGGCGAAGAATCGGGTTATGAATGGAACGAGTTTTGGACACGCAAAGCAGTCATTTGGCTTGCCACGAAGCTTGAGAAGTCGATTCTTAAATTAACCGAAGAAGATTATAACGAAGAGGGTTTGCAAGAACTGCTGGCAAGTAAGGGGCGTGCCTATGACATTAATCTCCAAGTCTTCCGGAATTTACAATCGACCATCACGGGTTGGCCAGGTGGAAAACCAGCGCATGCCCGACAACCAGGCGACCGTTCGCAACGACACGAAGAAATTTTTCCCAAACGCATCCTCTGTTTTTCACCTCATCCAGATGACGACGTCATTTCGATGGGCGGTACTTTAATTCGACTCTGCGACCAGGGGCATGAAGTACACATCGCTTATCAAACCTCAGGCAACATTGCTGTATTTGACGACGATGCGGTCCGCTTCAGCGAGTTTGTTTCTGATTTCAATCGTGCTTTTGGAATTGATCCCGTAAAAACTGCCGAACTCGAAGAACACGTTGACGAGTTCGTTAATAACAAGCAG
>CAYGQU010000039.1:0-9542 GCA_964352045.1 uncultured Planctomycetaceae bacterium | reverse complement strand
GGTTGACAGCGAACAAGTCCAACAAATAAAAGGGATGATCCGCCGCGGCGAAGCGAGAGCAGGGGCTCGTATCGCTGGCGTGCCGAATGAACGTTGTCGTTTTTTGGATATGCCTTTTTACCAAACGGGCCGAGTTCGCAAGAAGCCACTGAGTGAAGAAGATATTCAAATTCTAGTCGATCTGCTTGTAGAACTTCAGCCGCACCAAATTTATGCCGCTGGCGATCTTTCAGATCCTCACGGTACTCACCGCACATGTCTACGTGCGATCCTTATGGCCTGCGATCGGGTGAAAGATCTGGATTGGTTCCAGCATTGTGTGGTTTGGCTCTATCGGGGTGCATGGCAAGAGTGGGAACCGCATCAAATCGAGATGGCAGTCCCTCTCAGTCCACAAGAGTTGCTCCGTAAGCGAACCGCTATCTTCAAACACGAATCACAAAAAGACCGTGCTCTTTTCCCTGGAGCCGACCCCCGAGAGTTCTGGGAACGAGCCGAAGCACGCAATCGTGAAACCGCCCGGCTTTACGATGAACTAGGTCTTTCGGAATTTGAAGGAATCGAAGGTTTTGTTTGCTGGAAAGGGAATGAAGAAGGAATTTTCTAAATCCCCTACATCTTATCTACGATTGCATTAGTTCCATTATGGTGCGTTAATCTCTTCTGTTAAGTCAGGAATACCTAAATCGTTTTTTAGCTTGGCGATGGTGGTACGCAATTTTTTGGCAAGCGGGGCAATGTCATAATCTTCGGGCACCTGGCCATCGTGCATGAAGTCATGAAGCTCACCCTCAAATCCATCAAGTAGTTCGTTAATGTGTGACTTGACTGCTAACAACTTTTCGGAGGATATTGCCCTCGCTTTTGCTTGCTTGAACACCTCAGTCAGTGCGTAACCTATTTGATGAAGGGGCGGATCGGCTGCCTGAAAGTCGCCCTTCTCGAATGCCGTCAGGATTTGTTCGGTTAAGTCCGATACTTTAGCGACGGTCTGTTTTAAGGTTACTCTTGGAGCCGTTTGTTTCTGCTCGGCACAACCAAACGCCAGCAAGCTAAGCGATAAAAATATCAATGCACCACTTTGGTACTTTTTGGTCGTTAACATCTGATTCGCCTAATCTATCAAAATATTAAAAAAGTGATTCTCGTATCAACAAAAAATCTATATCACGCTTAGTCGGCATCAAAGGACCTTACTGCCGAACGTTATTTTGGCCTGAGTTCGATTCCCATCCCCTTACCAACAAATTGGGTTGTATAACAATCATCAGGGTTAATTTCACCAATTTGATAGAGCCCTGCGGCAATCATCTTTTTGTAAAAATCTCGGATACGATCGCCCCGCAAGATGCCAATTCCTTGCGTTAAAGAATCACCCGAATCAACGAGTCCCCAGCTTCGCATTTTAGCGATCGAATAATCGATCTGGGAATCGGTCATGCTCGGATTCGATTGCTTAATCAGCACATCAGCTTTTTTGTGATCTCTGTAAAGGTAGCCGTACCAACCCAAAATTGAAGCATCGACGAATGCCTGTACCGTGGCAGGATCATTTTCAATCATCTCGTTGCGTGCCTCAATTACTGTGGAGTAGCTATTCCACCCATGATCAGCAAGCAAGAAGACTTCGGGCTCTTTGCCTAATTCCTCTTCGACGCGTTTTGGTTCAGCCGTCGCGTATCCCTGCTGAACAGCTTGCTTGTCCATTAGGAAGGGGGCCAAACTGTGGTTGTAGGGACGAAGCATACGGCGCTGAAATCCATGCTCCGCTTCCATCCAAAGGAAGAAGCTGTGCCGTCCTGGATTGGCAATAAGAAGTGGCGCTCGCGTTAGGTCTTTCCAATGTTCGTTGCCCTGACTGGTGTCCTGATTGGTGCCCTTATTGGGGCCTTGGTGAGGATGGGCGATCAAACATTGGGGATCTTTCTGCAACATGGCGGCAACGATCTTCGTCGGTATTTTCTGCTTCACAGCATCGAACGCTTGCAGCAAATTCGTACCCACCAAAAAATCAACTCGCCCTACTGCCAGCAACGGGCGATTGTTTACCATTGGTCCTCCAGGACGAATCGTCACATCCAGACCATATTCAGCGTAAATCCCCTCGGCCAACGCTTGATAAAACCCACCCAACTCGGGCTGTGCTTTCCAATTCAGTGCGAGAGTAACCTTCTCATCGCCCAACAGCAGTGATGAATTCAGGAGAGTTACAAATAGTAATATCCAACGAATGTACGACACCAATCGACTCCAGCAGCTTTGTGCATAAATTAATTCGCAGCGTGAAAAATTCTACTGCTAAAAACCCATCATAACTTATTATGCCCTGCGTCTACTACGCTTCCGATTCATGCCAACCACCAAGTAGCCAATGACTGAGCAAATTCGTTAGAAAATAGCTAATTATGCCCGTCACCGAGACCAATGCCAAAGCGGCAAACATCTTGGGGGTATCGAGACGAAAGGTTCCTTCAAAAATAACCGATGCCAGTCCGGACTGGGCACCTGATGCGCCGGTTACAAACTCTGCGACAACAGCACCAACCAAACTCAAGTTCACAGCAATACGGAGTCCTGACAAAAAGTAGGGGAGGGCACTAGGTATCAGAAGCATACGAATGCGTTGCCAACGGCTAGCTCCATACAGATCAAACAAATCACGCAGCCCCGGGTCGGCGCTCTTAAGCCCAACTGTCGTGCTGGCAAGAATTGGAAAACAAGCCACGATCCACGCGCAAAGCAACAACACAAGCCAAGTCGATTCAATCCAAACCATTAGTAGCGGAGCGATGGCAACCAAAGGTGTAACTTGCAAAATAATGGCGTAAGGAAAAAGACTAAGCTCAATCGCAGGTGAGGCGACAAACAAAATGGCTAGCAAAACTCCCCCCACAACCGCGGCAATTAAAGCTATTCCCATCGTTCGCAATGTCATGAGCCAGGCAGGACCCAACTGTGACCAATCACTCAACATCGTCTTTACAATCGCCGATGGTGCCGGAAGCTGAAACTGAGGGACTTCAAAGAACCAGATCAGTAGTTCCCAAGCTCCTAGTACCGCTACTGCAACCGCCAGCGGAGCCGTAACCCTTGCCATTACCGCTACCCGACGGGTACGACGACGATCTGTAGCAGGTCTTTCATGAAGTGACATCGAACGATTCCTTTCCCCGATTTGTCGCATGGCTCGGATTGCGTTGCAAGCTCTCGGTCGCCTGATGACACAACTCAGCGTAGCGTGGCAGAGCCCTTGTTGCTTCGCTGCGTGGCCAAGGCATGTCAATCGTTAATTGATTCTGAATCCGACCAGGCGAAGCTCTCATGATCAGCAACCGATCCGAGAGATAAACCGACTCGTAGATGCTGTGGGTAATGAACAGAACGCCAAACCCAAACTCATCGCGTAAGCTTAACAAGTCGTCGTTCAGCCGAAGGCGTGTTATTTCATCCAGCGCGGCAAAAGGTTCATCAAGCAGTAGCAACCGTGGCCGAGTCACCAACGCACGAGCAATCGAGACTCGCATTTTCATGCCACCGGATAGTTGTCTAGGATATTTACCCAATGAATCTCCCAGCCCAACCCGATCGAGCACTTCTTCCACCCCTGTTTTCGCATCCTGACGAGAAACACCTGCCAAGCGAAGTGGTAGGAAGACATTTTCGCTTACTGAAGCCCATGGCAACAGAGTTGGTTCCTGAAATACACAAGCTAATGATCTTTCTGAGCTAGCAGCCAACTCATGCTTGCTATGAGCGACTTCCCCCGAAGTCGGTCGGCTCAGCCCCGCGGCAATCCGAAGGATCGTACTTTTGCCACAACCAGAAGGACCGAGCAGACTAACGAACTCTGATTCACGAATCGAGAGGTTAACACGATCCAGAACAACCTGAGCGGAATTGCCATGAGAACCCGCAAATGATTTTGACACATCGCGGAGTTCAACCAGTGGCAAAGACATTACAAGCGGTGGGCAAAGGGAGAGAACACGGTGTCTGCTCCATTTTAGGCTTGTAGGAGAGGGGCTAACAGTACCTAGCTGGTTTCAATTCAAGATAATTACATCAACAAGTACACTATCAATAAGCGTGGCCCGCCTATCCTGTGGCGATATGGAACTAGCCAAAGGTTAGACGGACCAGCGTCTGCCCAATTGCTTTATCGTTTGCTTCCAATACAAACTCTAGTCTAGAAATATTAACCGCGGTGACACCTGTCTGTCACCGAATGTCAACAACACTTACCTGCTTCCGATGAGGTACACCTACTGATGCCGAAGTACCCCCTTAATGGATGCTTGCCAAACTTGTCCTGCATTCATCTCCATCGCTGTTAACCAACCACCACCAAAGCAGAACGTGTCAATACACTTCAAATAGCCCGCATCGTAAATCTCGCCATTTTTTTGGGTCGTATGGCCCACGATGGCTGTTTTTCCCGAAGCATGACACTTGGGAAAATGCTCATCGAGTGATTGCCATCGCAGCGCTTCGGCAGGTTGCCGATCAAGCCGCTCATCAGCAACGTAGTTAGCATGAACGAAGAAGTGGCTTTCTGTTTCGTGAAATGGATAGCACCGTTTAAGAAAATCAATGTGCTCTGCTGGGATACATTCCAGTTTATTTTTGCCGCCATAAGAGACAAGCGTTTCTTTTCCACCGTGCCGCAACCACCAACCTAGAGGAGCACGATTGCCGAGCACCGAAAGAAGCATCTCTTCGTGATTTCCAAGCAAGGGCACCACGTGACACCTATCTTGTAATCCGATCAACTGCTCGATCACTCCGCGTGAGTCGATGCCACGATCGATGTAATCACCAAGCAGAACAAGGCAATCCTCCTCTACGGGCTTAATCGCCTCGATCAGCGCAGCAAGTGCCTCTGAGCAGCCGTGCACATCACCAATGGCTATGAGTCGCTTCACAAAAAAAGAGGGGGGGGTTAGCAGTAAGTACTTAGCAAGAAATAGTTGGGCCATTTGAGGGTGTAAAGAATATGACGTAATGGGGCGTGGTCGAATATCCCCATCCACCTGGCTGCCATTGATCTCATCTTGAGGGGGAGGCGTGATAAACCAATTACGCCCTGGTGGCATCCGGATCTAATTAAATCGGGTCCAATTAAATTAGACCTCACAGACGAATCTTGCGATCTTCTCTTTGTAAGATAGATTACGCCCCACCGTAACAAGGTCGATATATTGGTCTAGCTGGCGAACCAAGCATCTAAGCTGTCGTATTGTACCGAAAGTAACAATTTGGATATTCAAACAGGCTCCTTCCGTAAACCACCAAACACTTAACGGCCGGCTAGAAACATGCACGCCCACTCTGTTAGATAGTACTTGCTATTTGGACGATCATTTTGTCTGTTAATAATCGAATCAAACCTCAGACGTTAAATTTATAGTGGATAATAAATCAAGTATCGGCACCAAGTTAGTTATTTTTGCTACTCTTGCTTCGATTATCGGATTAGCGTATTGGCAATTTGGTAACCAAGAAACAATTGACTGGCTAGCTCAGCAAGAGTCTGCTCTACGGGGCTTTCAAGCCAAGCATCCGGTGCTTGTCTACGGAGCGGCATTCCTTGGCTATGTCGCTGTAACAGGTCTTTCGTTGCCTGGAGCAGCACTCATGACCTTGCTGATGGGTTGGTATTTTGGCTGGCTTCATTCACTTGCCTTGGTTAGCTTTGCATCCACAACGGGTGCAACGGTCGCTTTTCTGCTCAGCCGTTATCTTTTTCGCGATACAATCCAAAATAAATTTGGTGAAAAGCTGCAAGTTTTTAACGATGCGCTCGAACGCGAAGGTGCATTTTATCTTTTCACACTGAGATTGATCCCGGCGGTTCCTTTCTTCGTGATCAACGTCGTTATGGGGATTACCAAACTACCGACACTGACTTTTTGGTGGGTAAGCCAGCTTGGTATGTTAGCTGGAACCGCCGTCTACTGTTACGCCGGCTCAAGAATCCCTGATCTGAAAACTTTGACCCAAGAAGGGGCAAGGGCAGTATTTTCTGGTTCACAACTGGCCCAAATTGCTGTCGCCTTTACACTACTTGGTATCTTCCCACTGGCTGCTAAAAAACTAATTGGTTGGTTAAAGCCAAACCTCGATGCTAACGGATCCCCTTACTGAGATTCTCAACCGCAACTTTTCTTCTATCCAAGAACTCACGACTCGTTACCTAGAGGCTTCTAACAATGACTCACATCGAACTTATGCCACTGGAAGCACATAACCAACGCCTGCAAGTCAATGTCGCTCCGCTCGACTGGAAAAACCCACAGCCTGATGGGCGATATCACCTTGTCGTTATCGGCGCTGGCACGGCGGGTCTTGTTACTGCCGCCGGAGCGGCTGGCCTTGGTGCCAAAGTCGCTCTTGTTGAACGTAAACTCATGGGAGGCGATTGCCTCAACGTCGGCTGTGTTCCGTCTAAAGGCATCATCGCCGCCGCAAGGGCCGTTCCCGCAACACGCAATACCAAGCCAATGGGAGTCGAAGTTCCTGGACCGGTCAGCGTTGATTTCAACAAGGCCATGCAACGGATGCGTAAATTGCGTGCTGATATTAGTCCAAACGATTCCTACGAACGGTTCACTTCTCTAGGAGTCGATGTCTACCAGGGCGATGCAAGGTTCCTAGACGATAAGACCGTATCAGTAACCGGAGGTTCTGGTGATCGCAAGCTAAACTTCCGCCGTGCGGTCCTTGCCACGGGTGCCCGTGCAGCAGCACCGCCGCTACCCGGTCTTGATACCGTCAACTACCTTACGAACGAAAGTCTGTTCTCACTCACTGAGTTACCCGAGTCGATGGCCGTCATTGGCGGTGGCCCTATCGGCTGCGAAATGGCCCAAGCCTTCGCTCGGCTTGGGAGCAAGATTACGCTCTTTACTGACGAAAATGGATTGTTACCCCGAGACGATGCCGATGCCGGTCCAATTATAGCAAACGTTTTGGAAGCGGAGGGGGTGGTCGTGAGGACCGATGGCAAAGAGATCTCGTTTTCGTCCGGTAAAGAGCAAACGATCAATATCGAAGGTCCCGAGGGAAGAATCCAGACTACTCACCTACTTATAGCCGTAGGACGTGCTCCGAACGTCGATAATTTAGGGCTTGAGAAGGTGGGAGTTCGGTTCGATACTCGCAAGGGGGTCGAAGTCAACGACCTACTGCAAACTACTAACCCGCGCATCTTTGCAGCTGGCGACATCTGCTCGACAGCCAAGTTCACGCATGCTGCTGACTTCCAAGCTCGAACGGTAATTCGCAATGCCCTCCTCCCTTGGCCTCTGAATCGGGCGAAATCCTCTTCTCTCGTCATACCGTGGGCGACGTATACTGAGCCCGAGGTAGCTGGCGTTGGACTCACCGAAGCCGAGGCCAATCGGCAAAGAATCGGCGTGGATACTTATGTTCAGCCATTTTCAGACCTCGATCGAGCGATTCTTGAAGGCGTTACTGAGGGCTACGCCAAAGTACTGACCGCCAAAGGGACCGATAAAATCCTCGGTGCCACGATTGTCGCCCCCGGTGCTGGCGATATGATTGGCGAAATCACATTGGCAGTTACGCACGGACTAGGACTTGGTAAAGTGGCCTCCACGATTCACCCCTACCCGACGATGGGCGAAGCACTGCGTAAGCTCGGCGATCAGTACAACCGGACCAAACTTACCAGTATGGTCCAAGCTGTTTTCCGCAAATGGTTTGCTTGGACTCGCTGACATCCTGAGTAGGCCAGACTTACTAGACAAATCAGCTAGAACTGATCCAGCTGATCCTTGCCCCTATTAAACAGTCCCTACCGCTGAAAACGGCATCTATCATGAAGGCATCCGACTTATTCGTTCGAGCACTCGAAGCAGAAGGTGTTGAGTACATCTTCGGAATTCCTGGTGAAGAAAATCTCGATCTACTCGATTCCTTATCACGCTCGTCGATTAAGTTAATCGTCACTCGCCATGAGCAAGCGGCTGGCTTCATGGCAGCAACCTATGGACGCCTTACCGGCAAAGCGGGCGTCTGCCTCTCGACATTAGGGCCTGGGGCAACGAACTTTGTTACCGCTGCCGCCTACGCGCAACTTGGCGGAATGCCAATGCTCATGATCACGGGACAAAAACCGATCAAGTCAAGCAAGCAGGGACATTTCCAGATCATAGACACGGTCGATATGATGCGGCCACTTACAAAATACACCAAGCAAATTTTCTCGGGCGACAACATCCCTTCGCGCGTACGTGAAGCTTTCCGAATCGCCGAAGAAGAACGCCCCGGTGCTGTGCATCTGGAACTCCCTGAGGACATTGCGGCAGAAGAGACACAGACGCCCCTAATGCAACGCAGTAAGGTGCGGCGGCCAGTTGCCGAAGACAAATCAATACGCTATGCCGTTGAGCTGATCGAAAAAGCAAAACGACCTTTATTGCTTATCGGTGCCGCAGCAAATCGACGGCTGTCGAGTAAGATGCTTCGTCGCTTTGTTCACCAAACAGGAATCCCCTTCTTCGCCACGCAAATGGGCAAAGGGGTGATCGACGAGAACCATGAGCTTTGCCTTGGTAATGCCGCTCTATCGGCAGGTGACTTCTTACACCGTGCCGTCGAAGCAGCTGACTTGATTATCAATGTGGGTCATGATGTCATTGAGAAACCGCCCTTCTTTATGACACCTGGTGGCGTACAAGTGATTCATGTGAACTTTACATCAGCAGAAGTTGATCCGGTTTACTTCCCCCAAGTCGAAGTCGTCGGCGATATTGCCCATAGTGTTTGGCAACTTGGTAATCAAATCCGCCCACAAGAAGACTGGAACTTTGATCGCTTCTTGGAGGTTAAAAAGGCTCTCAACGAGCATCAAATGGTACATGCATCGGACGATAGTTTCCCGATTGTGCCCCCACGTTTGGTTGCCGATGTGCAAGCGATGATGCCTGAAGATGGAATCATGTCACTCGATAACGGAATGTATAAAATATGGTTTGCTCGTAACTTCCAAGCCCACTTACCTAATACGGTTTTGCTGGACAATGCCCTCGCTACCATGGGCGCTGGCTTGCCTGCCGCGATGGCGGCGAAGATCGTCAACCCCGACCGCTTCGTCATGGCAATCTGCGGCGATGGCGGGTTCTTGATGAACGAACAAGACCTTGAAACTGCTGTTCGATTGAAACTGAGCCTAGTGATTCTCATTCTCAATGATTCAGGCTATGGCATGATCAAGTGGAAGCAGAAGGATATGCATTTCGAGGATTTTGGTCTCGATTTCCAAAACCCCGATTTCGTAAAACTTGCCGAAGCTTATGGCGCACATGGCCATCGTGTCGAAACAACCGATGGCCTGCTACCATTGCTCGAAAAGTGCCGAGACACGCAGGGTATTGATATCATCGACTGCCCAGTTGATTATGCAATGAACAACAAATGGCTGAACGAAGAAATCCGCCAACTCGCAGCGTCGGTCTAGCCTGCAAGAACTTCCCCCCAGGGCTTGCCCCCCGCCCCCTCTCAAGGCGAGGCAGCAAGAG
>CAYGQU010000038.1:0-11969 GCA_964352045.1 uncultured Planctomycetaceae bacterium | reverse complement strand
TCGGTACCCGAGGCGATCCATCCACTTTCTTCCTTCCCGGCTACGCCTACAGGAAAGAAAGAGGATGGTACCAATGTGGTCCAAACTATACATTAGAAGTTGGTGTCACTCGTTAGGGCAGGTCATAACCCAATGGAAATTACCATTTTATTGCCTGAGGCGACTGCCTAGAATATTATAATTTACGCCATGGTCTCCTCCAATTTCTTACTAATCCGACAGCGGTAATTGATACGATTTCATAGGTCGGGATTCTAAATTAGAAATTTTCCAACGATGTATAACAAACTCGCTCATTTATTATCAATCTCCATCACTTGATAGCAAATCGGTGAATAAATGTTGATTACTAAGTTAAGTAATCTTTTGAATTGCGTTAACGATATTTACATCTGCTTGATACTAACTTTTGTTGTAGCTTTCGGAAGCTTAGCCAATGGTCAAGATGAGGGCGTAGATTTTTCTCATGAAATTGTCCCGGTCTTGCGCAAGCATTGCTATGAATGCCACGGTGCTGAGAATGCCAACGGCGGATTTTCTATTAATAGCCGTGAGTTGATGCTCGACTCAGGGGCGATTGATTTGGAAGATCCCGATCGCTCCATTATTCTGGAGTTGATCTCCTGCCTTGATGATGATCTACGCATGCCACCAAAAGAGCTGGCCAGGATAACCCCAGCGGAGGTCGATTTATTTCGTAAATGGATTACCGTTGGATTGCCTTGGGAAGCAGGATTTAGTTTTACTGTCAATCAGTATCGAGCGCCACTTAAACCACGCCGACCTCTATTACCTAAGGGAACCGCTGAAAACCCTATCGATCTTATTCTGAATGAGTATCTATTGCAGAACAATGCGAAACTTCCCGAGGCACTTAACGACTCTGCCCTGCTGCGCAGACTCTCTTTGGATCTGAATGGTTTGCTTCCATCAATCGAAGCTAGTCGATCGTTTGAAGAAGATAAGTCTGACAAAAAGTACGAACTGATCGTAGATAGATTGCTTGCCCATGATCGGGATTATGCTGAGCACTGGTTTACATTCTGGAATGACTTGCTTCGGAACGACTTCGTTGGAACGGGGTATATCGAAGGGGGTAGAAAGCAAATTTCTAAGTGGCTTTATCACGCATTGCTCGAAAATCTACCGTATGACATTTTTGTTCGTGATATAATTTCTCCTACTTCTGATTCGGAAGGTTTTATTAACGGTATCCAATGGCGAGGTAACGTCAACGCCAGCCAGACCCGCAACATTCAATTTGCTCAAAACATCTCACAAGTTTTTTTAGGCATCAACATGAAGTGTGCTTCATGTCATGATAGTTTTATCGATCATTGGACGCTAAATGACACCTATGGATTGGCCGCTATTTATGCAGATGAACCCTTAGAGAAATTTCGCTGCGATAAACCGACGGGTAGTGTTGTAGGACCACGCTGGATTTACCCCGAGCTAGGTCAAATTGATGCTCAAGCTCCGAAAGACGCTAGGCTTCGTCAACTTGCTGCGTTAATGACTCATCCTGAAAATGGACGACTGTCGCGAACGATTGTCAATCGTTTATGGCACCAACTTATGGGACGTGGTATTGTTCATCCTATCGACGCGATGAATACTCCTCCTTGGAGTGAAGATTTACTGGACTATTTGGCAGTCTATCTAGCCGATCATAACTACGATTTGAAAGCGGTGCTCCGTTTAATTACAACATCTAAAGCCTATCGTTCGAGAGTAGTCGCAATGAACGAACAATCAATGATTGGCAACTATGTTTTTAAGGGGCCTATTTCACGTCGCATGACAGCTGAACAATTCTTAGACGCTATTTGGAAAATTACGGATACCAGCCCGACAAAAGCACATCCATCTGTTCAATCCTTTCTTTCCAAAAACAAGAAGAAGGAAACAAGGGAAATTCGAGCTTCCCTAGTATCGAGTGATTTATTGCAGAGAACTTTAGGCCGACCTAACCGAGAGCAAGTTGTTAGCACTCGACCAAGAGAAATGACAATGCTGCAATCACTAGACTTGTCAAATGGAGAAATCATGTCAAATCTAATTTCTCAAGCTGCTCTACAAGTAGAAAATAAATGGCAGGGAATGAATCAAGAACAGATGATCAAGTGGCTTTATGAATCAGCATTTTCAAGGTTACCTACAGATTCTGAAGTTCGGTTGAGCAAAGAAATTTTAGGGACTCCATCAAAGCAACAAGGGATCGAAGACTTGCTTTGGACATTATTTATGTTGCCCGAGTTTCAGTTGATTCGTTAATCATGAATTCCAATAAAAATCAAAATAAACTAACGACGCGTCGCAACTTTTTGCATTCCATGGCGGTAGTAGGTGCATCAACTACCATGCTAAGCGAGCCTCTTCGATTGCTTGCAAACGAAGTAGAGCAGCCACCAGCGCGTGCCGATGCATGTATCTTGCTTTGGATGGCGGGTGGCATGGCAGCAGCGGAGACATTCGATCCCAAACGCTACGTTCCTTTCGAGATTGGTACCCCTGTCGAGAATGTCTATAGTACCTATCCAAAAATAGACACTGTAGTCGATTCAATTAAAATCAGTGCAGGCCTTGAGCAAATCGCCACAGTCATGGACCGCGGTACCCTGATTCGGTCTCATGTGCTTCCCGACCTTGGGCACATTCTCCACTCAAGACACCAATACCATTGGCATACAGGTTATGTGCCGCCCCAAACAGTTGCAGCACCCCATCTAGGCGCATGGATGTCGAAGGTGTTGGGCCCAAGAAATACGGTAATACCACCTTTTATAAATATTGGGCAACGACTAGAAGGTATCGGAGAGTCTGAAGAGGTTAAAGCTTATACGTCAGGTGGATTTTTTGGAGCAGAGCATGGACCATTTAATCTCCCTTTCCCAGAAGATGCCTCGCAAGCGGTGCGACCACCTGCAGGTATGGACGATGAACGATTCGAGCGTCGATATAAGTATTACCAAAAGATACTCCAAGCAAGCCCTCAAACCGAGTATGTGAGTGATTTTCAACAAGAATCACTTACTAGGTCGATGGATTCGGCATACAGATTACTTCGATCGGACGAAAAATCTGCCTTTGATTTATCCCTCGAGCCAAAAGCTACTTACAACAAGTATAACACAGGTCGATTTGGCAGGGGTTGCCTACTGGCCCGACGTCTCTTGGAAGCGGGCTCACGATTTATTGAGGTAACGACAGAGTACGAACCATTTAAGAACTGGGATACTCACGAAAATGGGCACGAAACTGCCGGCAGAATGAAACAAGAGATTGATCAGCCAATTACCACCCTAATTCTTGATCTGGAAGAACGTGGTCTCCTCGACCGGACCTTAGTAGTCATCGCAAGCGAGTTCAATCGCGACATGATTATTGAGGGGGTACCTGGAAGCAACGCGAAAGATCAATCTCGCGCGAAAACAGATAAGTTAGAAAAACCGAACCAGTACGGCCTTCACAGGCATTTCACAGGCGCCTCATCGGTAGTCATGTTCGGCGGTGGCATAAAACAAGGTTTACTTTATGGTGAAACAGCAAATGAACGCCCTTGTATCGTGACAAAGAATCCGATTTCGTTAGAAGACTTGCATGCAACAATCTTTACCATGATGGGCATCAGCCCACGCACTTCGTTTGAGATAGAAAAACGCCCCTTCTACGCAACTAAAGACGGATTGGGAAAGCCAGTGTTTGAGTTGTTTGTATAAAGCAGGAAAACTGCCTATCCACTCAGTAGTTCTCTTAAATAGCCTTTTACCATACGATTTTGCCATAATGAGGATTAGGCAAGATGGACAAAAGCTACAGTTCGATAAAAGCATTCAAAGGAACACTCTCATCATTTCCTATTGCCCCGGCTGGGACCACCAATGTGAACGCAATGCGGGTGCCACGGTGTGTCAGAAATGTGTCAGATTGCCAAATGTGCCCAGAGAAGAATACGGCAAGAATCGACGTAAGTCGTTGCTATGAAAAGGGTGGCTGAGGGGTCTCGAACCCCCGACCTTCGGAATCACAATCCGACGCTCTAACCAACTGAGCTACAGCCACCACCCTGTCTACTTAAATGGTCTACTTTAAAGCAGAGACAAAATCGTATCGGTAACTGATCAAATCGTCAACGTGCCCTATTCGACAAAACCAGTAGGTATCCGCTCGCTTTAATTGATATTTTAGCCTGTTCCCGACGATTAAGCCTTATCTTCTGCCCGACGGCGAGCCAGGGTTCGGCTGGCAACGAGTGTCACGGCAACGCCGGCAATAAAACCGAGGCCAACGGCAAAGACAAGACTCGGCATGTCAAACGAAGTGAGGTGGGCTATTAGCATATTTGGGTCCTATCAAATGATCTATTCGGTCAGGATTAGTAAAACAGTAGAGATTGGTTCGAACAGACTCTTACCCTTCATTCGGAAAGAGGTACGCACTGCTTGAGGGTGAACCCTCGCTGCCCGCAATCTTCGCCAATAACTAGTCAGTTCTTGGAGAGAGTATCTTCTCTAAAAACGCTCGATATTGCAAATCGAGGGCGTTATAGGAACAATTCAACTCCCTAGCTAGCTCTCCGCCATCGGGCCGACCTTCATAAACTTCCTTCAAATACCGAATAAATGCTAGCTGGTCAGCCAAGTCGGGCGCATCCAAAAGCATTGCCGTTAGGGCCGATGATTGGGCATAGATTGGAGCCAAATCCGTGCGTTCCTGAAGGTCGCTCATCCCCATGGCAACCAGCTCGGCAAGGGGCAACGGGGGAGTCGTTGTGTTGACTGCCGATACGATTCGGCCCCTTGCAGGGTCCCCTAATTCATAAAGTCCGATCCGCTTGCCATCGACTGTCAATGGGATAAGCGTTTCAAAGTAGCAAGCGATTCCTTCTACAACCCAATAGTTTGCATTCGTTCCGACCGACCGAGCTTTGGGAGATGTCTCTTGCAACAGTTGGTGCGTTGCTTCGTGATAGAGGGTAGCCTGCAATTGATTTGCTTCGGTGGGATCATCCGAATGATAGAAGTGTGCTTCGCGAATCGTATCGAAATAAATGCCAAGCGTTTGGGCAATGCGAGGCTGACGTCGCTTCAGGTATTCAACGTAACTTGCCTTATCCCGATGGTAAAAGACTCGCATCGGTCGTTGCGATCTCGGTGCCGATCGCTTTCCCTCGAAACGGTCAATGAGTTCTTCTGTAGTAAGATCATAAGCTGCAAGACGTTGTTGCCACACTTGTCGAAGCGACTCAAGCTCAGCCGCCATCGCAACTCCTGCGTTAATCGAATGGTTGGTTGTAACGATAAAATGATCGGTCCGAACTTGCCATCCGTTTTCAATTTTTTCATGGCGTTTGGTATCGTCGTCTCCACTGATCCAGCGCCTACCGCTCTTTCGTTCTCCCGCTTCGAGTCTTGGTAGATCTTGGGGCCGAATCCATCCGAATCGCGAATCCCATTGCAAGCCTCGCTTTGCCTGTTTCGCTTCGTAGGGTGTTTGCCAGTGTCCCTCAGCTGAAAGCTCATACCCAAGCACGTTACGAGCGCCCGCATGATTGGGATCAGCATGCAAAACTTGGCTGACGTGTCGCATCGTGTTGGTTAGGTCATCTTTGTCGAGAGTTTGCTGAGCTTGCTCGAAAAGCGCTGTGGCGTTTTCCTTCTCTAATTGACTGTTAGCATGGTTGTTGTAAACGTCTGGCGCAGTGTAGTAAATCGTTTGCGAATTGGTGTTACCAACCAGCGCAGCGATCACCAATAGAAAGAAGAGGAAGCCGAGCCATGCTGAGCGAACAAAGGGCATACCCCTAGTTTAGCTTACGAAATAGGAAAGAACTAACCAATAAGGTCCGCTTTCGTTGCAACCATGCCGATCTTACTTATCGCCCTGCTCTGCCATCGCAGCGTCAAACGCAACGTTGCTCGGTGCGAAGTCGATTTTTTTGACAAAATCTGCCGCTTCTCGGGCACCATGATCGCGGTCCATGCCGCTATCTTCCCACTCGACTGATAGGGGTCCTTCGTAACCGACGACATTTAAGGCTCGGATGATCTCTTCAAAGTTTACCCCACCATGTCCGGGCGAACGGAAGTCCCAACCACGCTGCGGATGACCAAAGTTCAAATGGCTTGCCAAGATGCCTGTCTTGCCGTTGAGCGTAACGATCGCGTCTTTGACGTGGCAGTGATACATGCGGTCAGGAAACGCTCGAATGAATTCGACCGGGTCAACGCCTTGCCAAATGAGGTGGCTGGGATCAAAGTTAAAACCAAACGCTTCGCGTCGCCCTACCGCTTCGAGTGCTCGCTCGGCTGTGTACAAGTCAAACGCAATTTCCGAAGGGTGAACTTCCAAAGCAAACTTTACACCGCAATCATCAAACACATCGAGAATAGGATTCCAACGTTCGGCAAACTGTGCGAACCCGGCATCGACCATCGAGTCAGGAACCGGTGGAAAGGAATAAATCAAATGCCAAATCGACGATCCCGTGAAGCCATTGACAACCGAGACACCAAATTTTTGTGCGGCTTGTGCGGTCCGCTTCATACCTTCGATAGCACGCTGAGTGACACCCGCTGGTTTGCCATCGCCCCAAATTTCGGGTGCAAGAATTGACTGGTGCCGTTCATCAATGTTGTCGCAAACCGCTTGCCCAACCAAGTGGTTGCTAATCGCATAGCACTTAAGATTATAACGATCGAGCAGGTCACGCTATTCTTGAATATAATTCGGGTTGTCGAGCGCTTTATCGACCTCAAAGTGATCCCCCCAACATGCGAGCTCGAGCCCCTCGTAGCCAAACTCCGATGCCTTCTTTGCAAGGACTTCCAAAGGCAAATCGGCCCATTGGCCTGTAAATAACGTAACGGGACGAGACATTCGTTACTCCTGACAAGTGGTTGAGGGCTATATTGGAAAGGTACTACTGAGAGACCCTAGCTAATAAAAATCACCAATGTCGAAATTCTAATGTACCTGCACCGACAAATCTACCGACTACGTTTAACCAGCGTATGCCTGGCAATAGCAATTTTTGTTGGGGTATTTTCTACAGTTATCTCTTCTTTGGCTGCAGTCAGTTCGATTGAAATCGCTTCGATGGCAAGGCCTCAAGCATCGGAAACGAAACAATGGCTCAAAGTGCTCAATGAATTGGGAGTGTCGAACGTCCGACTCCGAACCTTTCAGCAGGGAGATGAACCGAAGGTGGAAGATTTTGGTACCACCACCCTGCCCCGTGTTCGAATCGTTGCCCTACTAAATGGCCGAGGCGAATTAGTCATGCCGGGGGGGAAATTCTCGCTCCGCGATCGAAGCACATTGGCCGATTATCTTGAACGCGCCGGCACCGACGGCGCCTCGAGCCTCACCGCCGACCGAGGTAGCTTCGGGCTGACCAAATCAGAATTTACAACGCTCTTCAAACAGCTATCGCAACCACTTCCGGCAAATGAAACGCCCCCCACCCTCGCAGCGCTGGTCAAGCAACTGAATGACCCGATGCGTCTACCGATAGACGTCGAACCACAAATCGTCGGTGCCATGCAAATTGTGCCCGCAGGCTATGGCGAAGTCATTGGCTTGGCAAAAGGAACGGCGTTAGCCATCTTACTGCGTGGCGAAGGCTTGGCGATTCATCCACAAAGCAAACCGGGACAGTCGGTAAGCTTGCGTGTTGCGAATCAAATAGCCGCCGATGACTCGAAGCCAAAGGCTATGTGGCCCCTCGGCTACCTACCCGAAGGTAGCCCCCGCGAAACGTTTCCCAAGCTGTTCGAGCGTATTGATGTCGAGATAGACGGCTACACGTTGGCAGAAGCGATCGGTGCGGTCGGTGCTCAGCTGGAAGGAATGCCAATCGTCTGGGACCGTTTCGCGCTGCGAAGCAACGGCATCACGCCCGAGACATTGCAAGTGAAACTGGCGAAGACGCGTACCTATTACAAGCGGATTCTTGATAAGCTGCTGTTTCAAGCCCGGCTAAAAGGTGAGTTACGGATCGACGAAACGGGGCAACCTTTTTATTGGGTGTCGAAGTGAGAAAGTAGGGTCCGCTATGCGGACCGTGCTTGGCAGTTTCTTCTGTAAGACAACACATTGTTTTGTTCATCTAAACAACGATGGACCCTACTTGCCATTCTGCACCAAGTGATTAACAACGCATCGTCTACAAAATGCCATTAGAATAAGAAACCTACCGTGGTGGGCCACCGCCACCACGGCCTCCGCCAGGACCGCCACGGCCTCCTTCATCGCCCATAATCGCACCGAAGACTTGTCGCATATCACCACGGCCGAGTGGCTCTTCGCCTCGGGCTTCGAGTTCTTTGTTGACCATGCCACGAAGTTGGCTGAATTGAGCTCGTCCTTCGGGTGGGAAACGATCGAGGCGTTCCTTAGCCCGTTGGTCTTGCTCAGCCTCGGTCCGTTGGGGCCGGTCACCCCGATTACCACCGCCACGATCACCGCCGCCACCTTGACCGTTGGCATCGCGTTTGGCACGCTCAGCACGACCTGCGATGACTTTACTGGCTAGCTCTTTGCGAATAACTTCAGGAGGGCGTGACATGAACTCATTCATACGTTGTGTCATGCGTGCTTGCATTTCAGGCCGATTCTGGCTCCAGAATTGCCGTCGTTGGGCATCGGTCAGTTGGTCCATTTGAGCCCGCATTGCAGCCCGCTGCTCTTCGGTAGGAGGGCCATCGTTTTTTTCGATTTCTGCCCGAAGCCGATTTAGCTCAGCCAGTGCGGGGTCGCCCCCAAAGAGGCCAAAGTACCAAGCGACTGCCAAACCAAGCAGCAGAGCCGCTGCTCCTCCCATAACGCTTTTCATCTTCATCATGACGCTCCTAGCGCGACATCCACCGTCTGGTGGTTTGAAATGGTGTATCTGATTTTGAAACAGATTGGTGATTTAACTATTCAGCTAGCAGAATGCCATCGACATGGCCATCGAGATATAAAAAATTACGAGCCCCGTCGGTCCCCTCCGATCCGTGAACCGATAAGAAATCGTTAACGACCCAGACCCGGCCCGAACTGCGTTGACTTCCTTCTCGGCTTGCCAGTACCTCTGGTCTTGTTTTGTTGGCAAATCGGCCTCCATATTCGCCCGGATATTCGTAGCTCGTCCCCTCGACTTCAAAGATGCTTTGCGTCGGCAAGGTCGGATGTTCAAGATCACTGGGGCAATGGAACATTCCTTCGCTATCTTCGGCAAACGGGCTAATAAGATCTCTTAGGCCAGGAAGCTTCTCGACATTCACGGTCACGGGAAAGCGTGCGGCCTCGGGAAACTTTGGCCGAGTACCCTGTGCGTCGAGAAACATCTCAAATGCCAAACCGATTTGCTTGAGATTACTTTTGCACTCAACCCGCCGTGCCGCGTTGCGGGCGGATTGCACCGCTGGCAGCAGTAAGCCAACCAAAACGCCGATAATAGCGATAACGACCAGCAGCTCGACGAGTGTGAATCCCAAGCGAACGGGGCTACCAGCTTGTTGCTGGCTAGATTGCCGACGAAACCAGCATACGGTTCGCGCCGAACAACAATCGAGGTTCGCAGACATCTTTAATAACCTTAAAGTGAACACAACAGGTCCTAACAAGGACCTAACCCCCCTAAGATAGACGGGTATCGGACCGATTTGAGAATTATACCCAAATTTTTTATCAAGGCTAATTCAGGGGTGAAATCGCAAGTATAGGAACTATTAAGCCCCGGAGGGACTTTGTAACCTTCTTACCCTTCGGGTCTTTTGCTTTCTCAATCTTCCCTTCGCTGTGCTCGCCGTGCCGTCGTGATTCACGCTAAACTTTTTACAACAGCTCATCCAGCTCATCGACGAGCCGCTCGAAGTAATCGAGAGCGGTTGCCACCGGTTGGGGACTTTCCATATCAACACCCGCGTCTCGTAAGAGTTCAAGCGGGTACTTGCTACAGCCCCCCTTGAGGAATGAAAGGTAATCGTTCAGTTCATCCTTACCACCGTTGAGAACACGCTCGCTGAGGGCAATCGCCGCCGATAATCCGGTTGCGTACTTGTAAACATAGAAGGCGTTGTAGAAGTGGGGGATTCGTAGGCACTCAAGCTCTAGCTCTTTGTCGATTACAAAGTCGGGACCAAAGTAGGCATCGAGCAGTTCGCGATAGATTGCTTTGAAGCGATCGAGCGTAAGGGCTTCGCCCGCCTCGGCCGCTTCATGTGTAAGCTTCTCAAATTCGGCAAACATCGTTTGGCGGATAATCGTGCCACGGATTGCGTCGATTTCGCGGTTGATTAGGTAGGCTCGCTCTTCGTCAGTTTTAGCATTCTGCATCAACTGCCGACTTAGCAACTGCTCATTGAACGTGCTTGCCACCTCGGCGACAAAGATCGTGTAATTGTAATATTCGTATGGCTGGTTGGCGGCCGAGTAATGGCTGTGCATCGAGTGTCCCGCTTCATGGGCCAAAGTGAAGACATGATCGAGCACATCGGGTTGGTAATTCATTAAAATATAAGGATCGCCATCATAGGAACCAGCCGAGAACGCGCCCGAGTTTTTACCCTTGTTGGGATAACGATCGCACCAACGCCCTTTGAGGCCTTGTTCGAGTGTCGAGCAATACTCTTTACCTAGAGGTTGAAGTGATTTCATAATCACCTTCGTCGCTTGATCCCATGTGTGTTTTTTATCCAAATTAGAAAGAATTGGCACGTAAGTATCGTACGAGTGAATCTCTTTGAGCTTCATCTTGCGACGACGCAAGTCAAGGTACTTATAAACAGCAGGCAACTTTGATCGGACAGCCGAGACAAGATTGTCATAAACACTGACCGGCACATCGTCGGAAAAAAGCGAGCCTTCACGGGCGCTGTGATAGCCCCGGGCTTGGGCATAGAAGACATCCTTCTGGATCGATCCCGCCAGCGATGCGGCTAGGGTGTTTTCATGAGCAGAAAATTGTTCATAGAACTTATGAAACGCTTTCTGTCGAACTTGCCGCTTGGGTGAATGAAGAAAGACGGAGAAGGACGATTGGTTGAGCTCAACTAATTCGCCTTGCTCGTTTTTCACTTCGCCGAATTTCATGTCGGCATCGGTTAGTTGCCGAAAGATGGTCCCAGCAGCCCCTGCCATTTCGCTTTGCATGGCTAAGAGTTTTTCTTCCCCCTTGGTGAGTGTATGGGGCTTGTAGCGAACCATACGTTCAAGCATGAGCCGATACGGCGCAAGCGCCTTGGCATCAAGATACTTCTTGAGCTTTGCGCCCGAGATGGCCAGCACTTCGGGGCGAATGAAACTAGCCGCTTGGGCCGCTTTGCTGGCAGCATTCTGCAGCCGACCCATTAGCTCTTGATAGGTTCCGTTGGCTTGGTCTTCGGTCGTCTTGAGCATGGCATAGTAGCCGAGTCGTTCACCCTCGCGCTCGAATTTGCTATCGAACTTAAAGCATTTTGCCAGTGCGTCGGGCCCTTCGGAAAGCTTGCCACGGAATTCTTCGTATTTTGGGATTTGCTTCACCCACTTTGCGAAGGCTTTCTCCCAAGCATCGTCTGAAGGAAAAAGGCTCGAAAGGTCCCAAGTGTCCGAGGTTTTGACTTTGCTGCGAGGTGGGATCGTTTTCATCACGGTTCCAAAAGACGTTATTGAGGTAATAAATTTTTTAGTCGCGGTAAGCAATTGCTTCAACGGCTAGCTATTGGGGCTACCACTTCCAAAGGACCGTGCCCCAAGAGAGACCTGCTCCGAAACCGCATAACAACAGTTCATCGCCCTGGGCAATATCTCCCGCCCGAAACGATTCATCGATTGCGATCGGAATTGTACCTGCTGAGGTGTTACCATATCGGTCGATGTGCTTCACAACGCGATCGGCGGGAACACTCATCGACTCAGTCGCCGCATTGAGTATTCGGGCATTGGCTTGATGAAGCAACCAAAGTTTGACGTCGTCTTGTTCGCGACCGGCTGATTCG